>JAISHI010000023.1 GCA_031262595.1 Christensenellaceae bacterium
TGGACTTATGGCAAAAGCGTGCGGAAGCCGCGCATCAGTTAAAGCTTGCGGGGCGAAAGCCTGTTCAGCTTGCAGTAATTGCGCGAAGTAGCAATGCGTTGACATCAGTCATCAAAAAAACGAAACTCGCTGGGATCGAACCTTAGCGAGTTTTGTTTTTGTGTTTTTTATTTCCCTATTATAGCCTTAATTCTTCTAACGCCCGAACTCGATGCCTCTTCTTTCGTTATCTTAAAGGATTTAAGGTCGGCGGTATTTTTCGCGTGTGGGCCGCCGCACATTTCTAGCGAGAGGTCGCCGATTTTATAAACTTTAACGATTTCGCCGTATTTATTCGCGAAACTGCCTTCAGCCCCTATTTCGCGCGCCTTTTCGATAGTCATTTCCTCAAAAGTTATAGGAATCTCGCGCCTTATCGCGTCATTAACGAAATCTTCGAGGAACTTAATCTCGGCTTCCGTTAGTTTATGGTCGCAATTAAAATCGAACCGCAACCGCTCGGGCGTTATGTTGCTGCCACGTTGATGAACGCCCTCGCCGAGCAGTTTTTTCAGGCCCGCGAGCAACAAGTGCGTTGCCGTGTGTAAGTTCGTCGAGGCATCGCTTGTATCCGCGAGCCCGCCCTTAAAACTGCCTGCCGATGCGGTTTGCGAGAGTTCGGCGTGCTTTCGTTTCGCCTCCTCATACGCCGCCATGTCGACGGCTAGCCCTTGCTCTTTCGCAAGTTCAGCGGTTATTTCGATCGGGAAGCCATACGTTTCGTAAAGCCTAAACGCGGTTTTTCCGTTAAGTGTATTATCTTTAACATACGGCAAAACTTTTTCGAATTCTTTAAGTCCTTGGGTTAAACAAGCATCAAACTTCTCGATTTCCTCCATAAATATCGCGATAATTTGGTCGCGTTTATGAGTAAGGTTCGCGTAAAACTCACCGTGTTTAGATATATAAAAATCTATAATATTTATAAAAGTTTCTTTTGGCATCCCGAGTTTATTCGCCATTCGGCTCGCGCGCCTAATAAGTCGGCGCAAAACATAGCCTTGCCCAGTTGGACTTGGCGCAACGCCGTCGCTTATGATTATAGTGCTCGCTCTAGTATGCTCGACGATTATATGGAAGAGAAACGCGTTTTCGCCGTTTATGTCGTATTTAACGCCAGAGTTTTTCGCGATAATCTCTATCGCCGGAGTAAACAATTCCGTTTCGTAAACCGACGAGAGCCCGTTTATGAAACAAAGAATGCGCTCGAGCCCCATTCCTGTATCGACGTTTTTTTGCGCGAGTGGGATTGCTTTTTCGCCGGCGTTTTCGATTTTATATTGCATATAAACGTCGTTGCCGATTTCGACGTATTTCCCGCAATCGCAAGACGGGTTGCAACCTTTTCCGCAAGCCGCCGCGCCCGTATCATAAAACATCTCGCTATCGGGGCCGCAAGGTCCGGTGCCAGAAGGGAGTTGCCACCAATTCTCGCTTTTAGGCAAGAAAAATATGCGCTCGTCGGGTATCCCAACCTCGCGCCAATATTTCGCGCACTCCTCATCTCTCGGCGCAACCTCGTCGCCCTCGAAACAACTAACCGCAATCCGCTCAGCAGGAATTTTTAAAACCGTCGTTAAAAACTCAAAACTCCAAGCGACCTTTTCCTTTTTAAAATAGTCGCCAAGGCTCCAGTTCCCCATCATCTCGAAAAAAGTTAAATGCGACTTATCGCCAACTTCCTCGATATCGCCGGTTCGGATACATTTTTGGATATCCGTTAAACGCTTGCCTTGCGGATGTTTTTCGCCCATAAGATACGGCACTAACGGGTGCATGCCGCTGTTGATAAAAAGCGTGCTGCCGTCGTTTTCAGGCACAACCGGCGCGCTCGGGATTTCGATATGCCCCTTCGATTTATAAAAATCGAGCCACATCGCCCTTAATTCTTTATAACTAACCATAGCCATATTATAAATTTTGTTTTTGCGCTTGTCTATAAAGAATTTTTATGTTAAAATCGAACATGGGATTAGAAGATGATATCCGAGAAGCACATGCACGAGTTATTGCGATAGAAAGATATATAAGAACAAACACCGCGAGCGGCGGCGTTGACCGCGAGGATGAAAAAGACCTTGAAGAAGCCGAAGAAAAACTCGCTAAATTAAAAGCGCAACTTGCCGCTCAAGAAGCCGCTAATGAACCCGAACCGTCGCGCTTTTAGACGGTTTTTAGTCTAAGCTATATTTTATAAATTTGATTTTTCCGCTTGTCTAGAAAGAATTTTTATGTTAGAATAAAATATGAATTTAGAAGAACAAATTAAAAATACCAAAGAACGGATTGGAATGTTAAGCGACGAAATAGATAAAGAACGCGCGCTTGGTCATGATGTTCGCGAGAGAGAAGCTGACCGTAGAGACGCTAAAACAAAACTCTACGACTTACAGGAGCAACTTAAAGAACAAAACGCCGCTAACGCACCCGAACCAGAGCGTTTATAATCTTTAAAATCCCCGCGAACCCCACGAAATTATTTGGGGCGCGGAACTGTTGATTAAGTCGGGAAATGGCTTTCGAGGTTATTTTCGAGGACAAAATCGAGGACTTTCGAGGAAGTTTACCTTAGTAAATGACCGAGAAAACCGAGGTTTTGAACCGAAAAGAACCCGAACGGCATTTAGCGCTTTAGCGCGTCCGAATTATTCAACAGTTCCGCGATTTTCTTAGACGGTTTTTTCGTCTAAATAACTCGACATATTGTCCGCGATATGGAAAAGCAGCGCGATCGGATAAAGTTTAAACGCTTGACCTAACGCGTTGCCGTAGTCCGCGCGGCTGTCGTATGCGCCCATGTGCCAATTTATCGCCATAGCCTCCTCGCGCGAAAGTTTCATAAACCCGCAAACCATATAAACGCTCTTTTCGCCGTGCCCATAAGGAAGTTTGTCGTCGACCGCATAAAACGGAACTTGAACCCAAGCGCCGTCGATTTTTTGGTTGCGCATCTCGGTTTTATAGGTATCGACCTTACAAAGGTCATGCAAAAGCGCAATAACCGTCGCGGTTTCGAGGCGTTTTTCGTCTTTAAGATAATCCTCGCCGTATTCCGCAGTCAAAAGTTTAACGAAACGATGATAAACCTTAACGCAATGCTCGACTAACCCGCCCTCGAAGTTACTATGAAAGCGCGTGCTGGCCGGGCTCGAAAAAAAGTTGGTTTTCTCGATATATTCTAAAAGTTCCGCCGCCCCCTCGCGTTTAATTTGTTTAAATAAATCCAAATATTCTTTTTTATAATCAATTTCTTTTGTCATGAGTTATTATAGCATATAGATAGAAAAACGCAATCGGTTGGTGGCGGGTTTTATTGCTCTTTCATTGGACAACAACATATTTTTCGTGTTAAATTTTGTCATGAAAAACAAAAGCATTAAAGTTAATGGCATCGACGTTAATTATAAGGAAACAAAAGGCAATGACGAATTTATCTCGTTAACCGATATGGCAAAGTTTAAAAATCCAAACGAAACTTCGCTTGTAATCTCGCATTGGCTAAGCACAAGATATACTGTCGAATATCTCGGCATTTGGGAAAAAGTCAATAACCCAAATTTTAACACTACCGAATTCAGTAGTATTAAAAATGAGGCAGGCTCTCATGGTTATGTCCTAACAACAAAGAATTGGGTCGAGAAAACGAACGCCATTGGGATATATTCTAATGCTGGACGCTATGGCGGAACTTATGCACATCGCGATATTGCGTTTGAGTTTGCGACTTGGTTGTCGCCCGAGTTTAAGTTTTGGATAGTTAAAGAATTTCAACGGCTAAAAGCGGAAGAGCAAAAACAACTTGCTTGGAGCGCGAAAAGGGAACTTGCCCGAATAAATTATCATATACAAACGGACGCGATAAAAGAAAACTTAATCTTACCTAAATTAACTCCCTGGCAAAAATCGTTTGTTTATGCGGACGAGGCGGATTTGTTGAATGTTGTTATGTTCGGCAAAACCGCTGGCGAATGGCGAAAACAAAATCCTGATAAAGACGGAAATATCCGCGATTACGCGGACTTACACGAGTTATTGGTTTTAGCGAATTTAGAAACGCATAACGCAAGTTATATCGATGAGAAAATGCCGCAAGCGGAGCGATTAGAAAAATTGCGTGGAATCGCGGAACGCGAGTTAGCGGTTTTGCGCAGACACGATATGAACGCGCCGTTGTTGTTGGATACCGATAATAATAAATAATTACTTGACCACAAGTTTTCTTTGTAATAATATTTATTATCAAAATAAAAAGGAGAAAAATGGGACGTATTACGCAATTCTTAGTAGCACACGCTAAAAGAAGCGTCGAAGAAGCGCGCGAAAGAGTCAAAGAAATGCGCGCTCAGGGAATGAGTGATAAGGAAATCTTAGGAAAAATTAGAGCGAAGCATACGAACGAACAGCCCAAACCGACAGAAACAAAAGACCCCGAACCAATAAGATAAAGCAACCATCAAAAAACACCTTGCGGTGTTTTTTTAAACTTCTTCGATTGTTAGGTTGCCGTTCGTAAAGATGCAAATCTCGCCGGCGATTTTCATCGCTTCTTTCGCGATTTCTTTCGCCGAGAGTTTCGTGAAATTCGAAAGCGCGCGCGCCGCCGCTAACGCATAATTCCCGCCGCTGCCGATCGCGCAAATGCCCTCCTCGGGTTCGATAACGTTCCCGTCGCCGGAAATCAACAAAACCTTTTCCTTATCCGCAACAATCATCATCGCTTCAAGGTTTCTTAAAAACTTATCCGTGCGCCAAGATTGCGCAAGTTCAACCGCCGAGCGCAATAAATTGCCCGAAAACTTTTGGAGCATTTCCTCAAATCGCGCCGACAGTGTAAACGCGTCCGCAACCGAACCCGCGAACCCAACAACGACCTTATCGTTATACATTCGCCTAACTTTAACGGCGTTGCTCTTCATAACAACGCTTTGCCCCATAGTAACTTGCCCGTCGCCCGCGATAACGGTTTGCCCGCCCTTCTTAACGGCGAGGATTGTCGTCCCTCTTAATTCCATACCCTTATTATAGCACGGTAGCGCGAAAAAACAAGCAACAATTCGCTTTTACTTTTTATTAAACGCGCATTCGTGGTTGTTGCAATTAACAATGCCCGTTTTTTTATTTTTCATGACAAGCGCCGCGTTGCAAATCGGACAAAGTTCGCCCGTCGGTTCGTCCCAAGCAACGAAAGCGCAGTTCGGATAGTTCGAGCAGCCGTAAAAGAACCTGCCGTTCTTGCTTTTGCGTTTTGAAACTTGCCCTGTTTTGCATTTTGGGCAATTACAAATTATCGCTTCCGGCATCGGCATGAGCGTTCGGCAATTCGGGAAACCCGTGCAGCCCAAGAATTTTCCGTATTTGCCTTGACGAACCGCCATAGGTTTTCCGCAGTTTGGGCAAGGAATCTCGGTTATCTCGGTCGCGATGCGCATCTCTTCGCCGTCCAGCGCAACGACAAGTTCTTTATCAAACCCCTTGTAAAAGTCGTCGATAACGCGCGTCCATTCGAGCGAAATTTCGGGGTCGCAAATATCGTCGAGTTTATCCTCCATTTCGGCGGTGAACCCGATATCCATGATATTTGGGAAATATTTTTCGAGCCAATCGACAACGGTAAACCCAAGTTCAGTCGGCTTTATCGCCTTGCCCTCTTTTTCGATATAAAAACGCGCGGAAATGGTTTGAATCGTCGCGTTATAAGTCGCTGGGCGCCCGATACCCTTTTCTTCCATTGCTTTAACAAGCGTCGCCTCAGTATAACGCGCAGGCGGTTTCGTGAATTTTTGGGCGATATCGAACTTAATAAACTTGCATTCATCGCCGATTTCAAGCGCAGGTAAATTGCCGGCTTTCGCGCCTTCGTCCTCTTCGTCGTCGTTCTTCTTTTTGTTATCCTCTTCCTCGTCGGTAGCCTTAACCCCGTAAACCGCGAGCCAACCCGCGAAAATCGGCGTTCTACCAGTCACTCGGAAGCCGTAGCCGTTTGCGTTTATATCAACCGAAACGCTATTAAAAGTTGCCTCGCTCATTTGCGACGCTAAGAAACGGTTATAAATAAGGCGATAAAGTTTTAGGATATCTTTCGTGTCTTTATCCGGAACAATCATTTTTTCGAGCTCGCTCGGCGTTATCTCGATATGCGTTGGGCGGATTGCCTCATGGGCGTCTTGTGCTTGTTTTTTAGTTTTGTAAAAGTTCGGGGTTTCTGGAACGAAATCTGCGCCGAACGTTTCCGTTATGAATTTCCGCGCGGTTGCTTGGGCTTCTGGTGAAACGCGAACGCTGTCTGTTCTTATGTAAGTTACGAGAGCGGTTTGACCTCGCTCGCCTAAATTAACGCCTTGATAAAGTTTTTGGGCGGTCGAGGTCGTTTTCGCGAGGCTCATGCCGGCTTTATTGAGCGCGTCTTGTTGCATGCTGCTGGTCGTATAGGGAGCGGGCGCGTGCTGTTTAGTTATAGACTTCTTAACGTTAGAAACGATATATTTTGCGCCCTGAATATCGCCGAAAACCTTATCGACTTCGGCTTTATTTTTAAGTTTGATTTTCTTTCCGTCTAAGCCCGTTATAAGGCTCGCCATAAACTCTTCGCGCGATTTTTCAAGCCAAACATTAAAATCCCAAAACTCTTCGGGTTTAAAATTTTGAATCTCGCGCTCGCGCAAAACGACAAGTTTAAGCGTTACGCTTTGAACGCGCCCTGCGGAGAGTTTTGGTTTTATTTTTTTAGAAAGAAGGGGCGAGAGTTTATAGCCAACAAGCCTATCTAAAACTCGGCGCGCTTGTTGGGCGTCGACTAATCTCATATCAATAGGGCGCGGCTCGGTCAGCGCCTTTTGAACCGCGTTTTTCGTTATTTCGTGGAACGCAATCCTATGCGCCTCCTCGGGTTTAATATGAAGAATATGCGTTAAATGCCAAGCAATCGCCTCGCCTTCGCGGTCCGGGTCAGTCGCGATTAAAACGTCTTCGGCGCGTTCGGCCTTATCTTGGATTTTCTTAACCGTTTCCGCGCTCTCTTTAATTATAACGTATTTAGGCTTATAGTTATCCTCAACATCAACGGAAAGCGCGTGTTTTTGAAGGTCGCGGAAATGACCGCCGGTTGCCATAACCTCAAATCCCGCGCCCAAATATTTTTTTATTGTGTCTTTCTTTCCGATACCCTCGATTATAACTAATTTCATAAAGCCCCTTTAAGTTTTATTTCGCATACAAGTTGCCTGCAAGTTTTTTAAGTAAACCACCCATCTCCATGTTTGTCAAGCGCGACGCAAGAACATGAACCGCGAGCCCCGACTTCTCTTTAATCTCGTCGAAATGAACTTCGTCGCCCCCGATTATATCCAAAATTTCTTTTTCCTCGTCTGTTATCGGCGCTATTTGCTGTTGGATAAAAACCGAATCCTTTATATGAAACTCGTTTAAGATATCGTCATAGCTCGTCATTATCTTCGCTTCCCCGTTTTTTATAAGCGCGTTTGTGCCCTTCGAAGTATCGCTTGTTATATTCCCGCAAACGGCATACAGCGTTTTATTAAGTTCTATCGCATGCCGCGCAGTTATTAACGCGCCGCTTTTCTCGTCGGCTTCAACGATAACGATAACTTTCGCGAGCGCGGCGATAATCCGGTTGCGCTGAACGAAAGTATAACTCATCGCGTGGGTGTCGAAAGAATATTCCGTTAATAAAAGCCCTTTTTCGGCGATTTCTTTTTGCAGCGCGCGGTTTGATTCCGGCGAATAGTATCCGAGCCCGTTCCCTAAAACCGCAATCGTGTTTTCCGCGCCCGCGCCCTCGTGGGCTTTCGTGTCGATGCCCTCCGCTAAACCCGAGATAACGATAACCCCGTTTTCGGCGAGCTTAGCCGCGAGTTCTTTCGCAACTTCCTTTCCGTATCGCGTGCATTTTCGAGTTCCGACAATCGCGCAAATCGGGCGGTTAAGTAAGTCGATATTCCCAACGCAGTGAATTTCTTTCGGCGCGTCCTTACCTAACTTTTCGAGTTCCTTCGGATATTCTTTCGCCTCGCCCATTATAAAAATTTTTTCTTGCATTGTTTTTAACCTAACATTTTTCGACAAAACTTTGCAATTAAATTTATTTTTCGATATTTTGCGCAATTTATTTCTAAAAAAATAGCCCCTATCTTTAAGTCATTCGTAAAACGAAAAACATTTTGAAAATCGGGGGAAATACAAAAATGGAAATCTTAAATAGCACAGGCAACAACGTTTACTTGACTGGCGAAATCGTGTCGCCGCTAGTTCGAAGCGAGAATATCGCATATGAGGATTGTTTCGATACAATCTTAAAGGTCAACCGCTTATCGGGGGTTTGCGACAATATACCGATAACAATAAGCGACGAAATTATAAAAAATAACGGGCTTCATGTCGGGTCTTTTATCGCGATTTACGGCGAGTTTCGCAGTTATAATAAAATCATAAACGAGCGAAGTAAGCTTATGCTCTCGGTTTTTGTTAAAGAGCTAACTGAGCCTAATGAAGACAACCCGAACGCGATTGAGTTGACTGGATACCTCTGTAAAGCCCCAATTTATCGCACCACGCCGTTTAACCGCGAAATCGCGGATTTACTCATAGCCGTCAACCGCGCGCCACAGACGAGCGACTACATCCCTTGCATCGCTTGGGGACGCAACGCGCGAATGGCGAAATCTATGTTTATCGGCGATAGGATTTTCATCGGCGGACGTATCCAAAGCCGCGAATATCAAAAGCGTTTTGAGGACGGCAGCATCGAAACCCGCGTCGCGTTCGAGGTTTCAATAAACCAACTTTTCCGCGAAGAAGAAAACCCCGAAAGCATGGAGCAGGCGCTGAGTTTAAATTCGATGAGTAGTTATTAGGGCGATAAGTTAAAGGGTTTTGTCGGTTGCTTCTACTTTCTCGTCCGTTTCTATTATATCAGCTGCTTCTATTGTTTGTGGCTCTTTAAGACCTATCGTATTTATTAATTCGGTGTTTTTCTTTCTCAATGGAGGCTCGGGTATTTCACTCAGTTCAAATATGTTTTCTTTCCCCTCGGCTTCAAGTTTTTTGCCCGCTTCAATCAATTCATGAGCCTTATCACCATATTTTTCTTGCCATTCTTTAACCATATATGGATGAATACCCAACTTCCTAAGCTTGTTCTTGTTAATTTTATTGAGTTTAAGATCTATAACAACTTCCATTTTGAATTTCGGGTCATAAACACCGATTAAACTCTTCTCGCCCGCATCTCGTCGCAATTTAAGGACTTCTAAATCTTCAAATGAATTAACTACAACTTTTTCTACACGAGCTCGCGGCTCGTAACCTATCATTATCTTCTCCAATAGTTGTTCAAAAACTTTCGGCTTCCCCTCCGCTTCGAGCCTTTTATCTTCTTTAATCAACTCAAGAACCTCAGCCCCATATTCTTTTTGCCATTTCTCAATCCTATAATAATGTAAATTCCATTTGAAATCCAAGTCAGATTTATTAGTCTTTTTGAGCTCAAGCGCCCCAACAATACCCTTTTTAAAATCCTCGGTATACTCAGCAACTTGTCGTTCCTCGCCCTTGGCTCGTTGTATTTGAAGGGCGCTTAGGTCCGCAAACGAACCAACAACTGGCTTTGATATATACTTATCAACACATGTCTCAATAAGCTTTCTGCTTACACCATAATCTTTTTCAAGTCCTATGTAGCCTATTTCTTTGTATTTCTCAGCTATCTCTTTTTTGTATTTGGGAGTATAATCAAGTTGATATCTCGAGTAATCACCTTTTTCCTTATACTCTTTCCACATCGCCAACGAGTTAATCTTAATCCTGCTGTTTTCCCCGCTTTTATTCCTCCTTCCCTTCCTTGCCTTTTCTTTTTCGGCTCTTTCTCTGTTTGCCGTTTCTCTTGCTTTGATTGCAATTTCTCTTGTGCTGTTTAGCCATTCTTCTTCTCGTTTTCTTCGTTCCGCTGCGCTTTCGCGGTTAAGGCTTGTTTTATTTACTATTGCGGTGTTCTTCTTTTCATTTTCGGTTGTTTGCTCTTTAAGATTTATATATCCGATAAGTTTCTTTCTAAACTCTTTACGACGTTCTTTTTCCTCAATCCAAAATTCAATAACTTTAACATGAACGCCATAAGTTCGCGCAGCCCATTCTATGGAATCGCCCCTATCAAGCATCCTTAAAATCGCTTCCATTATCGCAAGCGATTTGGGAGGAAACCCATCCATAAGGGCTGCGCTTTTTCTTAGTATTTCTATGTTTTCGTCGATTTCTTCAAATTCATCTAGTTCATATAGTTCCTTTGTCTCGTCTAACTCATCACGCTCGTCAAATTCGTCGAAATTGTCATCTTCCGCCGCCAATCTACTCTTTACTTCTTCTAAACTAAATATGAATTTATTCAGCTTCTCCACATTTTATTATAAAATGTATTATAATAAAAATCAAGATTTATTGTAAAATTTACGAGCGCGCGAAGTTAGTCGAATTCACAAAAGCTTAGCCCCGAAACGCGAAAGCCGGTTCTCCCGTTGCGCTCGGTGTTTTGCCCGACGATGACAACGATGTCGTCGTTTTTTAAAGTTTCGAGTTTAGCTTTATTTTTTTCGGTCGGGAATATAACTGCGCTGGCTTTATGCGCGCCGTCGTTTAAAAGGAATGAATAAAAGAACTTTGTTTCGTCGTCTTTTTTATATTCGCGCTTTTGAAGGAAGGAAATCCGCCCGGCGATAACTTGGTCATCGCTCGAAACGCGCAAGAATTCGATTTTTATCGGGCGCTGGTCTTTTATCGGTTTGCCGAAAGCGTATTCAACATTTTTAATTTTAAAAACCTTATTCACCGCCGTTTCGATAACGACTTTTTGGCTCGCGATATATTCTTCGAACTCACGATCCTCTTTTTCGAAGTCCTCTTTAGCCCCGTTAAAATAAAACGCGAACCCCTCGAAATATTCAGCTGTTAAACCTTCTTTAAATGCGTTAAAAGCCGGACTTTTTTCGAGATGCGCGATAAAACTCTCCGGTAAAAACAAATTTACGATAAACTCCTCGCCTTTTCGCGAGACTTTAACGTCGGCTGTCGTTAATGCGGCGCATTGTATTCTATAATTCTCTTTTAAAAAGTTTAAAACTTTAAGCGATAGAACTTGCTCGTCGAGATAAACCTTTCTATATATAAAGTTAAGCGCGACATTAAAATTTAAAAGTTTCTTATATTCGTTCTCGAGAACCTCGCGCAGCGACGCGATTTTGTCCTCGATAATCGGCGAATAGTTAAAAGTTAACTCGAGCCTATTCTCGCTCTTATAATAGTCGGCTTTTAAAAACTTAATATGCGAAAAATCTTCGTTATAATTAAAACAAAGATACTCACAAATATTCTCGGCGTTAAGTTCGTTCACGAAATTAGTATACAACTAATTAAAGACATTTACAAACATATAAATAAGGTCAAAGACGACGACAAGCCCGAACAGAACAATCAGCCCCCAAGTATGGATTTTCGCTTCGAGATTGCGGTTAACTGGCTTTCCCCGCGCCCATTCTATCCCAACGAAAACCATCCGCGCGCCGTCAAGCGCCGGAATCGGCAAGGCGTTAAATATCGCAAGGTTGACGGATATAAGCGGGAATAACAAGAGCAAGTTAAGTAAGCTTTGTTGCATAACGTCCGCCATAACCGCGATTGTCGCGACCGTTCCGCCCATTTTCGTAATCGCGATTTGCCCAGTGATAAGTTGCCATAATATAACGAGAACCATCCAAGCGAGCTCACAGCAAAAGATAAACGCTTTCCCTAACGCCTCGAAAAAGTTAAGTTTAACATACTCCATTTGCGAGTTAACGATGCCCATACCGTAAACAGTTTGGTCGTTTCCGTCCGCGTCCTCGTAAGTGTATTCATGAAGAAGAACTTGGATCGTTTTTTCCTCGCCATCGCGCAAAATTAAAACGTCAACTGTCCCTTCGTCGCGGTATTTCGTAAGTAATGAAGTATGGCTCTTTATAATAGTAAACTTCTCGCCCTCGATGCCCATAATTTTATCGCCCTTTTCAAGGGTTTGATGAAACGCTGGGTTGTTATCGTCGCTCGTTGCGAACTCTTTAACGTTAAGAGTATAGTTATAACCAACAACAAGCAGCAAAATAACCGAGAACAAAATCGCGGAAATAAAGTTAAAAATAACGCCAGCCGAAAGAACGATAAGCCGTTTCCAAGGCGCTTGGTTATTAAACGCGGTTGGGTCTTTTTGCGTCGCCTCGTCGGTGTCGTCCTCGCCAAACGCACAATAACCGCCGAGAGGGATTGCTTTTATATAAAAAATTTCGCCGTTTTTCTTGACCTTCTTATAAAGGACAGGCCCGAACCCAATCGAAAACTCTTGGATTTTAAAACTTAAAAGTTTGCCCGCGATATAATGCCCGAACTCGTGGATTGTTATCATTATAAGCAGCGCAACTAACGCCATTACTATATAAAGAACTGTCGTCATTTTTTAATTATCCCCCATTCCCTATCTTTACGCCAAGCAAAACGCAATTATCAAAAAATAAACCGCGTTAAATGAAATTCCGTCTAGCCTGTCCATCGCGCCGCCGTGCCCCGGGATATATTTTCCGAAATCCTTAACTTCGGCTTTGCGTTTAATATAACTTGCGAATAAGTCGCCAGCCGTCGCAACAACCGCGCCGATTGCGCCGAATAAAACGAACCAAAGCGTCGTTGCGGTGTGGTTGCCGAGCTTATCGTAAAGATGGTCCGCCATACTAAAAGTCGTATCGTCAACAACATTATAAAGTTTGAATTTTAAAACCATCCAAAGAACTAAAAGCGAAGCGATAATCCCGCCGATAACTCCGCCGCCGAAACCCGACCAACTTTTTTTTGGCGAAAGTTTCGGGCAAAGTTTCGGCCCCCGAATAGTTAAACCGAACGCATACGCAAACATATCCGTAAAACAACTAACGATAAAGACTAAAAGTATGCCCATAAAGCCGACGGTTTTAATGTGGTTAATCGGGATAAGCATTAAAAGAAGGAGCGACGGATATAGCGCCGAGTTTAAGAAGTCAAGGCTAGCCAAGAGGCTTTCTTTTTTATGCGATTTTTTCGCAACTTGGCATTCTTTTTCAAATTTCTTATCAACTAGCGCCATGAAATAACTATAAAGCGCGAAGATTGCGAGAAGCCCCAGTTGCAACCCAATATGAAGCCAAACGGTAAATTTCTCGGTTAAAATCTCTTCGCCTAAAATATAAAAGAAATAAGCGCATACAACCCAAAGGTATAGCGAAAGCGATTTAACGCCGCGCGTATCCAGTTTTCGGAGGTGGTGCGTTTCGAAAATCGCGACAAAAACAAAGAACAAAACAACAACATCAACAACATAAACCGTCCAAAGCCGAGTTAAAAAAATCGCGAAAAGAATGACAGCCATAACTGCGCTCGCGATTAAACGAGTTTGGAAATTCGAAAGTTTTTTCATAAAGCAAATCTAACTTATTATTCCCAAAGTGTCAAACTATAAAAACATTAAGGAAATTAAGGAAATTCTAAAAAAGTGTTTGACGATTATTTATTTTTTTGGTTATAATTAAGCATATTCTTTTAAATCTTTTAAAAAAAGAATAAAAATATTATAAGGAGAAAAAAATCAATGACAAAAGCAGATTTCGTTGCAAAATACTCGGAAAAGTTGGGACTTTCAAAAAAGGGGACAGAAGAAGTTGTTGTCGCTTTCGCTGAAACAATCGTCGAAGTTCTTCGCAGCGGCGATGAGGTTGTTTTACCTGAATTAGGTAAATTCGCAGTTGTTAAACGCGCTGCACACAACGCACGCAACCCACGCACCGGCGAAACAGTTAAAGTTCCTGCAACTTTAAAACCGGTTTTCAAAGCTGGCAAAAAGTTCAAAGACGGCATTTTAGCTTAATCTAACTTAAATGCGATTATCCGCGAAGGCTAAATCTTTGGTTTAGCCTTTTAGGGTGCTTTGTTTGGATTGAAATCTTAGTTTTGATTAAAATATTCCGTAAAAAAGCGAGTTTAACTTTATATGAACTCGCTTTTTTTGCTTTTAGTTTATTTTGTCGGCGCCGTTGGAGCGTCGCCTAAAGCTTTCATCGTTTCCGCCATACTCGCGGCATCGGCGTTCGAGGCGTCGGTGGTTGGAGCTTCTGCTTTTGGCGTTTCAGTATTATTCTCTCTGCCGTATTCGTCAACTGTTTCGTCTTTTTCCGAGGCGTCAAGGAGCGCTCGCCTGCTTTTCGATAACCTAACCGCGAAAACTATCGCGAGAACAAGACACACGCCGCCAGCAATCAAGAAATACGGCGAATAAGCCATAAAATCCGTTACAAAACTAGTATCGCCAAAGTCAACTTTACCCGAAAGATGCAAGGCCCCTAGCGTTACTATAAATAAGACTGTATGAATAAGGAAGAACAGCATCGGCCCGAAAAGCGATAAAACGCCAAGCAGCAGCAACAAAAACGCGAATGCCGAAAAGATATTCTTTAAAGCCCTATCTATTTTAAAACGCTTCTTTATTTTTGCGTCAACATTAGGGTCTTTTAGCGCGAGTTTAATTTTTTTGCGCCTGCCTATCCTTCGCCTTTGTCTTTTGCGCTCGTAATTATAGTTATACGAGTTTCCAACCATAAAATCCAAAAGTCCCATTCGCTCCCCCTTTCCAATATATATCCATATATTATCTTATAGTTTAATCATTAGCAAACAAAACTTTGCGCGCGGGCTTTGCACCCAAGGCAGCACCTTTTAATAAACTGAAGTATGGGATTTTCAGACAAGTTTTGGTGTTGCGTTGGGCCGCGCGGCGCTACTGGAGCGACTGGCGCAACTGGTCCAGCCGGAACGGGTTGTAGCGGCGGTTGCCCGACAGGGTCAACAGGCGCAACGGGCGCAACGGGCGCAACGGGCGCAACAGGTATTGGGACAACGGGGGCTACAGGCGCAACTGGGGCAACTGGGATAGGAACAACTGGTGCGACTGGGCCGACTGGGCCGACTGGCGCGCTGGGTTCGACTGGCGAACAAGGCGTTCAAGGAATTCAAGGCGTTCAAGGTTTAGTCGGCGCAATGGGTTTTACGGGCGATGTTGGCCCGACGGGGCCGACAGGCGAAACTGGCGTTACTGGGCCGATGGGTCCGACCGGCCCGCAAGGCATTCAAGGCGTTGCCGGTCCGATGAGCACCTTACTCGGCGCATATGACAGCCTCGAAGATTTAGAGGACGCTCACCCAACGGGAACGGCGGGCGACGCATATTACGTGAGCCCTGACCTATATATTTGGGACCCCGACGTGGGCGCTTGGTATAACGTCGGGCGTTTGGCTGGGCCGCAAGGCGTTCAGGGCGTTCAAGGCATTCAAGGCGAGATGGGCGACGTCGGACCGACTGGTCCTGCGGGCGCAACGGGCTCGACAGGCGCGACGGGTCCGCAAGGGATTCAGGGTCCGACTGGTTCACAAGGCATTCAAGGGCTTCAAGGTCTTCAAGGATCAACGGGAGCTACTGGCGCAACCGGAGCGCAAGGAATACAAGGCATACAAGGACTTCAAGGCGCGATTGGAGCAACTGGCGCGGTTGGCGCAACGGGAGCTACTGGCGAGCAAGGAATTCAAGGTATTCAAGGGGTTCAAGGCGAAAAAGGCGCAACTGGTCCGACGGGTCCGACTGGCGCAACGGGTTTAATCGGGGCGACTGGGGCGACGGGAGCGACTGGCGCACAAGGAATCCAAGGCATTACGGGAGCAACGGGCGCGACGGGCGCAACTGGTTCAATCGGCGCGACGGGCGCAACGGGAGCAGTTGGTGCAACAGGCGCAACCGGCGCAACGGGCGCACAAGGTATTCAAGGCATTACGGGTGCAACCGGCGCAACGGGTCCGCAAGGGATACAAGGACTTCAAGGCGTTCAAGGTCCAACTGGCGCACAAGGAATCCAAGGCGTTCAAGGGGTTCAAGGCGTTAAAGGCGCAACGGGTGCAACGGGTGCTACTGGCGCGCAAGGCGTTCAAGGTATTCAAGGCCCGACTGGCGCAGTTGGCGCGACGGGCGCGCAAGGGCTTCAAGGCGTTGCGGGTGCGACGGGGGCGACGGGCGCAACGGGAGCGACGGGTGCGACTGGCCCGCTCTTTACACCTGTCGTGGTGTCGAGCCAAGTCGCGCTTTCTGCAGGCAAAGGCGGCGGCATTACCGCTAACTGCCCTTCCGGTTATTACGCGATTGGCGGCGGCGCGGAGAGTATGACGAAATTGCCGAACGGGCTGACTATTCTTGCAAGCAACCCCGCATACTCTGGGACAAACCCGCCGACGGGCTGGTATGCGAACGCAACAAACAACACAACGACCGACGGCCTAGTCCTAACCTCCTACGCGGTCTGCATGCCGAAGGCGTAAAATATCTGGTGCGGTCGTCGAGACTTGAACTCGAAAGGGTTTAATCCCACAGGATCCTTAGTCCTGCGCGTCTGCCAATTTCGCCACGACCGCTTGAAAACTTTATTATAATATCATAACTTTTAAAAAAGTCAACAAAAAAACGGCGCGTTTTGATTGCCGTTTTCGTTTAAGTTTTAAGTTTATTTACTTTTTTTCTAGTTCTTCTTTTTCTTCTTCTCGTCTTTTCACGCCAGCGCTGGCAGCTACACCGACTAACGCTAAAGCCGCGCCCCAACCTATCGCCTTCCCTGCTGATTTTTGACTGTCTTTTGCTTCTTCGAGCCTATACTCCTTTTCGTCTGCTGGTTGAGTGCTATACCGAATTGCATCTTCGAGGTCTGAGCCGCCCACTAAACCAAGAACTCCAACCCCAGCGAGAATTGCACTTGCATTAAATAATCCGCGAACAAGCTTACTCCTTTTATAGCCTTGTCCAACCATGGCAGCGACTTTGTCAACGAATGACTGTTTGCCTTCTTTAACCTCGGCGGCGACGGGCTGTTCAACTTCCTCGGTTTGTGTGTTTACGGCTAAATCTTCACCTTGTGGATTCGCAGCGTAGTATTTCTCATATTCCTCATACTCTTTTTTTGTTGAAACTACTGCTTTGCCGTTTTTAACAATCAAATGGCGTACATCGTTTACTTTTTCTTTTCCCATACTTTATATTATCACAAAAAAACGGGCGACGCAAGCATTTTTTTATAAAATCTATAAAATTTTTATAAAGATTATAAATTTGGTTTTTTGATGAATTTGTTGTTAAAATGCCAAACCGCGTTGCGGGCGGTTGCAAAAAAGCGTTTATGAGAATAAAATAAATGCATATGGAAAAGAAAATAAATGCGGGAACGAAAACGCAAACCGAAAAGAAAGTTTTAATTATCGTTTTCGCACTGAACTTTGCGTTTTTCGCGATTGAGCTCGCGACGGGGCTAATCTCGAACTCGCTCGGGCTGATAACCGACAGCGCGGATATGTTTGCCGACGCGCTAATTTACGGGCTTTCGCTGTTCGCGCTAGGAAAGGCGTTCGCGCGCAAGAAACGCATCGCGTTTACCCAATGCGGATTACAAACCGTTTTAATCGCGTTCGTCGGGTTCGAAATCGTCCGCCGATTTATCTTCGAAACGCCGCTGCCCGACTATAAATTTATGATAATAGTTTCGGCGTTCGCATTCATCGCGAACCTAACCTCGCTTTTGTTGCTCCGAAAGCTAAACAGCAACGACACAAACATAAAAGCCAGCGAGATTTGTTCGCGCGTTGATTGCGGCGTGAATTTAGGCGTTATCGTTGGTGGAATTTTGGTTTTAATTTTCGAAAGCAAGTTGCCCGACCTTATTATCTCGTCGCTGATTTTCGTTTGGGCGGCTCGGGAACTTATCGAAATGTATATGACAGCCTCTCGGGGCGAGGTCGGTTGCGGCTGCAACGCGCACGAACACCCCGAAGTTCACGTTTAAAAACCTCACAACAAACAAAAACCCCGCGTTAACGGAGTTCTTGCTTAAAATAACTTTAAAGCGTTATTAAATTACGCTTGTTGTTTTTTAGTAGCTACGCAAATAGCCGAACCAATAACAATCGCGCCTAATAATACGCCCCAAACTGACATGAGTTGAGTCATAAACATACCAAACGCTTCGGTTTCGATTTTCTTAACCGCTAGTTTTATATCTGCGATATATGTATCGATAACCGCCTTTCCTGCGTCGGTCGGTGCTGCTTCTTTCTCAGCCTCTAATTGCTTAATCATACGATTAACCGCTTCTTTCCCACTAATAACTTCGTCGCGGTCGGCAAGAGCGATTTCTTCTCCATTCTTATCCAATTCCGCAACAACTTGTCGTCCCCATATCATCCCAGTGCCTGTTATCGCTGAACTTTGTTTCGCAAACTCAGCTTGCATTATTGCATTAATTAACCCAAAAAGCATAACAAGCCCGATGAACGATGCTAAAACAATTTTCATTATACAATGTTTTTTCAAATTTAATTACTCCTTTTAACCACAGTTTTGTCTTGGATACCTCTTTTGTGGGTGGAAGTATGGGGTAATTTTATCTTTATAAACTAAAATCGTCAAACTTTTTTATATAAAAATCGATTTTTTGGCATTTTTGGCAGTCCAATCCTTAAATTGCGGAGCGCAAACCCCCACGAAACGCCTAAACTACTTGCTTTTCGCGCGCCGATCGGCGATAATCTTTTATTATGAGTTTTACAGCTGGCGTTTGCCCGAAATGCAAAGAATATTTACTCCTTAAAGAGGGCGTTCCGTTTTTGGTCTGCCCGCTTTGCAGCGCGAATATCTCGTTCCAAAAATCGCAAACGTTGCTTAAAAACCGTTGCATGAACCCCGAGAATATCTCGAAACTAATCGAGGATTGCCTAACGCTCGAGGTTCGCTACGGAAAAGAACTTCCGCTCTATATAATGGGCGAACTCGCGGACAATTTTCCGTCGAATGAGGAGGTTTCGTATCTGCTCTGCTCGCTAACGAACTTCGACGAGGCCCTAACGCGCGAGCATCTTAAAAAGTTCGCGGCTCTTCCCTCGAAGCCGGCTTGGGCGGAAAAACTTCTCGCGGCTTGCTTGCGGTTCGATTATCTCGACATCGAGGACACGCTTAAAACCTATATAAAAACAAAGCTCGACCCGAAATTTCACCCCGAATACCTCGCGAAATTAAAGCACCTCATGGGGCAATACAAGGGCGACCGCTATACGCGCTCGTCGACGGTTTCGCTTTGGGCGATGTTCGCTGGGTTCGCGGTTTTAAACCTCGCCGTGCCTGTCGTGTTTTTCGTCGCGCTGCCGATGCTGACGATACTCGCGACTGGGCTTATTGCGCTCGGGATTATGCTCCTCGAACTCGGTTGTTTATTCCTTCATAACCGCGTCTTCGGCAACCGAACGGGCTTAGCCGGCGTCGAGAAAGTTTTGACCGTCGTTTTTGTTTGCAGCATCGTCTTTTTAGTTATGCTGAGCCTACTCGCGGGGACAATACAAATATAAGGAAATAATAATAATGAAAACACAAACCTTCACAGCCGTTAAAGGCGAATTGCTCTCGAAATTTATCCCGAACAACCTCCATGGCGCGGGGTTTGCTTTCGTGCGCACGCTCTTAAAAAATAAGGACATTAAGGTTAATGGCGCGCGCGTTTCGGCGGACGTTATGCTCTCGGCGGGCGACACAGTTCAAATTTTCTACCCCGACGACGCGATAAAGGAATATAAACCTTATAAAATAATCTTCGAGGACAAAAATATCCTTGTCGTTCATAAAAATCAAGGCATCGAAACAACGAGCGCGGTTAATAAAAACACGCTCGAGAACCTATTAAGCGCGAATTTTAAGAAAAATTTAATCGCGGTTCATAGATTGGACGTTAATACGGAAGGCTTAGTCATTTTCGCGAAAAACGAAACCGCGCGAACCGAACTCGAAAACGCATTTAAAGAAGATTTCGTCGAGAAAACCTATAACGCGCTTTGTTTCGGAACGCTAAATAAGTCGCCGTTAACCCTCACGGGCTACCTTAAAAAGGATTCGGGCGCGGGGGAGGTCGTTATCGCGAAAGAACAATCGCCGGGATTCTTACCAATTAAAACGACCGTCGAGTTCGTTAGGAACCTCAAAGATTTCGGGCTATATAAAATTACGCCGCGAACAGGCCGAACCCACCAAATCCGCGCCCATCTCGCGAGCATCGGGCTTTATATTGTCGGCGACGGGAAATACGGCGACGCAAAACTCAATAAAGCCTACGGCGAAACGAAGCAAGCCCTTTGCGCAACGGAAATTAAGTTTAAATTCCCACCCGCTTCCCCACTCGCCTATTTAAATAAAGAAATTTTTAAAACCGTGCCGAGTTTTTTAAAATAATTTTTGAAAATAGTGCGCGCCGCTATCCCACTCGATTATTTAAATCGTGTTTTATTAAATAATTTATAATAAATATTTAAAATCCGCGCAATCGCACCTCGGCGACGGTTTTCGAAACAATATCCGCGAAGGTTTGCGCCTCGTCTTTCGAATACGGAACCAGCGCAACGAAGTTCGATTTCGAAAACTCGTTCGGGATGAATTGTTGGATTTGATAGACCCCAGCGCCCGCGATTTCTTCGGCGATTTGCGTAAAATCGCTGCCGTTAAGATACGGCGAGAGCGTCGTTCGGAACATATACTTATCTTTTTCGAGAGTTTTTAAAAACTCAATGCTTTTCGCGACGTCGTCATTAAGCGGAACGCCGGTTATATCCGCATAGCGCGAGAGCGGCGCTTTTATATCCATCGCGACGAAATCGACGAGTTTTTCGTTAACGAGTTTCTTTAAAATCTCGAAATTCGTTCCGTTTGTATCGAGTTTAACGAGCAGCCCTAAGCCCCTTATCGCGTTTATAATCTCGCGAAGCCTAGGAAATAGCGTCGGTTCGCCGCCCGAGATAACAACGCCGTCTAAAAACTTTTTTTTACTCTCAATATCCGCGAAAACCTCAACGAAACTCATCGAATTGCTTTTTGGGCTAAAGATTTGGCTGTTATGGCAATAATGACAACGGAAATTGCAACCGCCCAAAAAGATAACGCAAGAGACCTTTTCCGGATAATCAAGGAAAGATTGCGGTTGATACCCCGCGACTTTAATTTCGTTTATATCCATAATTTCTCCCTTTAAATTAAGAACTTTAACCGACTTGATTAAAGTTCTTATATTTTTATAGTTATTATAAATTATTCGCAGCCGCAATTCGCAACTTTATACTTAACGCGTTCTTTATATTCCGTAGTTTTCCCAGCGTTATAGTTTTGAACCGGACGCAAGAACCCAACAACCCTGCTCCAAACCTCGCATTCGCCGCCGCATTCCGGGCAAGTCCAATTCTCGCCCGCGATATAGCCGTGATTTTCGCAAACCGAGAAGGTTGGAGTAATCGAAATATATGGCATCTTCGAGCTCGCGAAAACCTTTTTTATAAACGCCTTAATCGACTCTTTGTCTTCGAGTTTTTCGCCTGTATAAACATGCATAACCGTTCCGCCGGTATAAAGGCTTTGGAGTTCGTCTTGTAAGCTAATCGCTTTAAAAACGTCGTCGGTGAAGGTCACTGGGAGGTGGGTGCTGTTCGTATAATAAGGGGTTTCGCCGCCCGCGGTTATGATTTCTGGATAACGTTGCTTGTCTTTCATCGCGAGGCGAGGCGCAACGCCCTCGGCTGGGGTCGCTTCGAGGTTATAGATATGCCCCGTTTCTTCTTGGTATTGCATCATCTTCTCGCGCAAGAAGTTCATAGTCCTGAGCGCGAACTCTTGCCCTTTCTTTGTTTCGATGCCTTCCCCGAAGAGGTTTAAGCAAGCCTCATGCATGCCAACGATGCCGATTGTGTTGAAATGGTTCGCCCAATAGCCGCCTTGTCGCTCCTTAACGCCTTTAAGATAGAACGCGCTATAAGGATAAAGTCCTTTGTCGGTTTGGTCCTCAACGACTTTGCGCTTGATTTCGAGGCTGGTTTTCGCGATGTCTGCGAGGCGACCGAGTTCGTTAAAGAACTCGTCCTCGTTGTCGCATTTAAAACCGAGGCGCGGTAAGTTAATGGTTACGACGCCAACAGAGCCCGTTAATGGGTTTGAGCCGAAAAGTCCGCCGCCGCGTTTTTTAAGCTCCCGAACGTCGAGGCGCAAGCGGCAGCACATCGAAACCGCGTCGTCTGGGTTAAGGTCGCTGTTAACGTAGTTCGCGAAGTATGGGATTCCGTATTTGCAAGTCATTTCCATAACCGCGTCCATAACCGGGCTGTCCCATTCGAGATTTTTCGTCACGTTGATTGTCGGGATTGGGAAACTAAATACGCGCCCGTTGTTATCGCCCGCAAGCATAACCTCGCAAAACGCTTTATTAAACATATCTTGCTCTTCTTTAAACTCGCCGTAGGTTTGCTCTTGAACCTCGCCGCCGATTATAACGTATTCGTCTTTGAGTGTTTTTGGGCAAGTAATATCAAGCGTAACATTCGAGAACGGGCATTGGAAGCCGACGCGCGTCGCAACGTTCATGTTAAAAACGAATTCTTGGAGGCATTGGCGGACTTGGTTATATGATAGGCCGTCGTAGCGGATAAATGGCGCTAAATAGGTATCGAAACTGCTCCAAGCCTGCGCGCCCGCGGTTTCGCCTTGAAGGGTGAAGGTTGCGTTAACGATATGCCCAAGCGCGGTTCGAAGGTGTTTTGCTGGTGCGCTCGAAACCTTACCGAAAACGCCGGTAAAACCGAGCATAAGGAGTTGCTTAACGTCCCAACCAACGCAATACGCGCCGAAGAACCCGAGGTCATGGATATGAAGTGCGCCGCTCCTATGCGCCTCTGCGACTTCGAACGGATAAACCTCGTTAAGCCAATATTTTTTCGTAAACTCCTCGCGGACGAAATTATTAAGCCCCGCAACGCTCTTTTGCGTGTTTGCGTTGTTCTTAACCGCCATGTCGTCGCCGTCGAGATAATCGCTAAACATCTTAATAACCGCGCCGGTTACCGCGTTATCTTCGCGCGCGCCGCGCCTTTTCTCGCGGTAAAGGATATAAGCCTTCGCGACTTGGTCGTGCCCAGCCTTAATGAGGTGGCGCTCAACTGTGTCTTGAACTTCCTCAACCGTCGGCGTTTTTTTGCCGAAAACTTGGGTTAGTTCCTCCTCAACACTTTGCGCGATTTTATCCGCGCCGCTGCGATCCGTTCCGCCGACAGCCTTAACAGCCTTGAAAACTGCTTCCGCGATTTTCGCGCGGTCGAATTTTTGGGAGCTTCCGTCCCTTTTTAATACTTTTGTAATCATACCCAATTATATACACACCACAATATATTGTGCAACTAATTTTTAAAAAACCACAATATCTTGTATACTATGCACAAAATCGCGCTTTTTTTAATATGAGTTATAAAAATTTATTATTAAAAACCGCGAAAGTTACTCCGCGGTTTTTGGTTTTTAGGCTAATTCTTAAACAACGCCGTTTTCGTCTTGGACGTCTTTTTCTTTTTTGCCTTTCTTTAACTTTTTAGGTGCGCCACCCTCGAATTTCGTTTGGCGACCCGTTATTATAAAGTATGCGATAACGCCGAGGAGCAAGCCACTCGCAAGAACAATTAAAATCGTTCCCCAAATCTTAGCCGTGTCAACTTTCGCCGCAGCCTCAGGCTCGGTTATTGTAAACGAGAAACTCTTGCTCGAATAAACGTTTGATTGCGAACGAATCGAAACAGTTATCGTATATGTGCCGGCTGTCGTTGGGGTTATGTCATAATGGAACTTGTTTTTCGTTTGAACGTTTCCGCTAGAATCGGTATACGAATACGTTTCCGTTTCCTCAACGCGCGTTAGTTCCGCCCCGCCGCTAACCGTTATGCTGGTATTCTCGTCGATATATTGATACATATAATCGGATGGCGTCCAACTTCCATCGTTGTTGCGAGTTCCGTAAACGGTTTTTCCGCCTGAAATTTCGATTTCCTCTAAGCTAATCGTAAAGGTTTCGTTGTTTTTCTCGTTAAGCTCACGGCTCGAACCCGAAAGTTCTTTAAGCGCGCCGATAAACTCGATATCAGGCTTAACCGCATCGCCAATCGAAACGCCGAAGTCAAGGCTCGAACTTGCGTCCTTATAGTTAACCTTGAACGAAACGTTATAGGTATCGTCGACAACGATATTGTCGTCGTTCGTATGGTTATTGCGGTCGAAGAGTTCGGCTTTGAGCGCGTAAGTTGCCGCTGGGGTTAATTCCGTGTATTCGCCTGTTGGTGTAGACCCGCCGAGCGCATATTTCTCAACCGCCGTTAGGGTGCGTTTTGCTTGGATTGTCGCGTTTGGTTTAAATGCGAAATATTCTTGCCCGTTCGCCGTTGCGATAACGATTTCGTCGTCCTCGCCCGCGTTATTAAAGGCTTTAATTTCCCCCGTTTCACGGTCATAACGAAGCGTCATATTAAGCATAACCGAACTCGAATCGCTTGCGCGCGAAACCTTAATATCGATGCTAGATTGTTCGCCAAAGTCGCTTGGCGCGCTTAATTTATTAGTAAAGTAAGCGGTTGAAAGCGGAAGAACGATATAACCGTATTCGAGTTTTCGCTCGCTACCTTCGACGAGTTTTAAGCTATCAATCAAAACTTCGTCGCTAAGCGCAACGCTATTTGTTCCGCTAGTTGTATAATCGCCGAAGTCCGCGAGCGCGTTGGCCATCGCGTTAATGCTTTCACCGCCTTGTTTTTTAAGCGTGAATTCCGTTCCGCGGTTAACCTTGTCGCCGTCGAACTCGCTATATTGGATTCCCGAGCCATAGTTAACGTCAACGTTAAAGTCGCCGGAAGCCACTTCGCTAACGTTAATAGCGAGGTTTATGCTCTTCTTTGCGTTGTCATCGTCAATCTCAACCGCACCGATCTTGCTGTTTATTTTATAGTCGCCGTCCTTAATGAACGAAACCTCATATTTAAAGTTATAAGTTCCCGCTGCTGTTGGCGAAAATTTGCCGCTATCAAGAGGCGCGCCATCCACTCTATACTCCGCAACCGCGTTTGCTGCGCTGATTGCATCGCCCTCTTTATATAAGTAGCCTTGTTTCGCGATAAACTTAATGCCGTTAATCGTCATTGTAAGATCCGGCATTGAAACGCTTTGCCCAACTTTCATTTGGATATTTTCTTTTGAAAGGGTTAAGGTCGTATTTGGTTTGCCAACAACCGTAAACTTCGCGTAAAAAATCGAGGTTTCGCCGTATTTGTTGCTCGCCGTAACGACAACATAATAATTTTCGCTATATTGCGTTGGGATAACGCTAAGGCCGCTGATAACTTTTTGCGAGGTCGGACGCAATGGGAATTCGAAGCCATACCCCAAACTAGACGAATCAAAACCTTCCGGAGTTTCGTCAACTTTTGTTGGCTCGCCCGCTTTAGGTTTCCAACCTTCTACGGTTATGATTTCTTGCTTACCCGTATCTGCGTTATAAACTTGAATAGAACCGCTTACAAACTCATCCGATGTTATTGAATCGTTCGAGATTTTAATGTCAGGCAATAAAAGCTCTTCGTTTTGTCTTGGAGTTTGGTTTTTTATTTCATCTAAGTAGCTGGCGGGGTCGTATCCAATCGTTGGATAAACTTCGTCGCCCACTTCCCTCGCGCCAACAACTTCAACATCAATAACTTGAAGTGAAACTAAATTTTCGTATTCGCTTGGGACTGTTGTCCAGCCCGCGAAAGCAAACGAAGGCTCTTTTTGGATTGCTGTCCAATTTCGCGCAACCGCGAAAATCTTATAACTTCCCGCTTCTTTCGCCTCGAAAGAAACTACCCCGCCACTTATATCTTCTTCTTTAATCTCGGTTGGCAAAACGTCTCCGTCTTTCGCCCAATAATATTTAAGTTCGTTTGTCGAAACGTCGGTTGAGAGTTCGTTAAACGAAATCTCGTCGCCAGCGCGATAGTTATTAGTATCCGTTGTTAATTCGCCGTTGATAACTGGGGCAGTTGCGGCATAGGTATCGCTAACATTAAAGTAATAACTTGGAAGATACGCGGTTTTATTCGTTCCGCCTATGCCTGTAATCGTTGCGGTTATATAGAAGGTTCCGTCGGCGATGTTGTCGTTGCGAAGGAATAAAACTGGAGTTTTTTCAACCGCGGTTTCGCCATAGAGCGCACTCGAATCGGGCGTGCCGAAATTAAGAATCAAACCCTTTGCGTTATTGTAATTAAACTTCATCTTATCTTCGTCGGTCTCGATTTTATTCGAAAATTCCGCAACCGAATCCCAAGTATTATTAGCCAATTTCTTATAGAGTTTAAGCGTATATGTTAAATCCTCGCTAGTTTTATCGCCGTAGTCATAACCCATAAGCGCAGGGATATTTATTAGCGTATCGTTGCCCGCAGCAATTTTCGTTATGCTAGCGTCGCTCGAACTCGTTGAAGGCAAAAGCCAAGATTTGTCAACAAGATCTTTACTCTCGAAAGCCTCTTTTTCGTCCATGCCATCGGTATAAGTGAACGCATCCGTCCATTTATATTTTGGCGCTTGAGTATTTTCCGCTTTAAGTTCGGTTGTAAATGGAACATACTTAATAAAGCCCGCGTTCCCGCTCTCGCCCGGTTCTGTGCCCGTCAGGATATTCATCTCATCGCCAGCCCAATTAACGCCGTAGCCCCATGCGGTTGTTGTATAATAAGTAAAGCGATAATAGCCGACTGTATCAGGAACGAATTTATAATCCGTTGTCCAGCCTTTATCCGTCCAATCCGTTAAGTTTGCGCTGTATTGGATTTTTATTTTCGTAAAGTTCGAAACTGCGGTCGAGGAGTCGATATTGTTGAACGAGATAACGGGTTTGCCCTCGCCCTCAGTCGCCGAGCTAAGATAAACGCTCGCGGTTGGAAGAGTATATTCCCTATTAAGTTCAATCGTCGTCGAAGGCGCGCCAACGGTCGGCATCTTATTAAACTTGATAAGTTCGTCGTAAGACTTGCCCGTTTCGCCCGAAGGTTTTGTTGGCTCTTCGATATTGATAAATTGGCTTCGGCCAGTTGCTTTAATTTTATCTTCATCCTTAACTCCCGAAAAGCCCGAGTTATCAAACGTATATTTAAGATAGTATTTTTGTCCTTTTTCCCATTTCGTTGCGGTCGTAGTTGTTGGATTGAAAACTCCGCCAACTTTCATTGATGTGGTTCCAGCGACAACGCCGTTATCGCCGCAAAGTTCAACCTTTATGCCGTTGTTCGTTGCGTCGCTGTTAATAAAATTAACGAGTTCTTCCCAAGTTATGTCGTCGCTAGCCGCGCCAACAACATGGGTTTCCTCCTCCGTAGTGCCAGCGCCGACAACAACCGTCACGCCCGCCATAACCTTTTTAAGGTCGTCGAAATTCTCTTCCGCTAAAAGGTTCTTGCCGTTGTCGTCTTTAAGTTCCGTAATCTTTGGGATTGCGATAGGTTTATTAGGAGTTATAACTGTTGCGAAAATCTCGCCTGTTGCCGCCGCATAATTAGTCGCAACCGAAATCGAATAGCGGTTTTGCGAAACGTTAACTGTATGAACATAAAACGCCTCGTCTGGGGTTGCGTCGTCTAAGTTTGTTCCCGCAGGATAAATGCGATACTCGTAAACGCCTGTGTTTTCGTATGTCGCTGTGCTAATTTTTTTGCCTTGGAAGAAAACCGCAACAACGCCGGTTGTCGTTGGGAGAGTTATCGCGTCGCCAACGTTTGCGCTTTGTTTCGGTAAACCGCTGAATGTAATGTCGCCCTTAACGCCGGGGTTCATTTGCTCCGCCAAAGTTGCAGCCGCGAGCCGCGCAACCGAAAGCCCAAAGCCGCCGCAAAGCGCAGTTGCAATCGCCATAACGACCGTTAGACCTAATATAAGTATTTTCTTCATTTCTTTCTCCTTATGTTGATAAGATATACCATTAAAGTTAGCATCCGCGCCGAAAACTGTCAATGCGTTATTTTTTTATAATTTCTATATTATTATTTGAACTTTATCTTCTTATATACTTGATTTGAACGCGCAAATCATATATATATAAGGTTATGTTAAAGTTGATTTTTAGATTTAAAGGCTGGGAATGGCTGATTTTAATCGTTGCGTTCGGGGCGATAGCCGCGGGGGTTTGGGTTGACCTTAAATTGCCGGACTTTTTAGCGGAAATGATTTCGATATTAACGCCCGCGAACGGCGTTATGACGGGAACAATGACCGACATCCTTATAAACGGCGGACTTATGCTGGCTTGCGCGTTCGGGTCGATGTTTATAACAATTTTCGTGAGTTTTGCGTTCGCGTTTTTAAGTTCGCGCATGCAAATTCGCTTGCGCTACGACATTATAAGCCATGTAATGAACTTTTCCCAAGCCGAAGTGAATAAGTTCTCGATTCCGAGCCTCATGACCCGAACAACAAACGATTTATATCAAATTCGAATGTTCGTTGCTATGGCGCTCCAAGTTATGATTAAAGCGCCGCTGACTGCGATTTGGGCAATCCTTAAAATCCTCGGGAAAAGCGCGGAACTCTCGACGATAACTTTCTCGGTTGTTGTTATGCTTTTATTGGTCGTTGCGCTCTTAATTATAATCGTTATCCCCCGCTACCGAAAAATCCAAACCTTAACGGATAACCTAAATGGCGTTGCGCGGGAGGGTTTAACGGGCTTGCGCGTCGTTCGCGCTTATAACGCGGAATCTTTCCAAGAAGAAAAGTTTGATAAACATAATAAAACCCTTTCGAATACCTTCCTGACCGTAAACCGCGCGATGGGCGCGTTCATGCCGTTCATAAACCTTGTTTTAGGCGGAATGGGACTCGCAATTTATTGGTATGGCGCGAGCCTTCTTAATATGGGGAAAGTAGACCTTGGGAACTTAATGACCTTCCAAAACTATTCCGTTCAAATTATCTTTTCGTTTATAATGTTGATTTTCGTTTTTATAATGTTGCCGCGCGCGCTCGTTTCCGCAAAGCGTATCAACGAAGTTTTTAATACTAGCCCGACTATCGTTTCCGCAAAAAACCCGATAACCCCGACCGAAAAAGGAACACTCGAATTTAAAAACGTTTCCTTTAAGTATCCTGACGGGAAGAACTATATTATCCGCGACATAAACCTAAAAGTTAAACGCGGCGAAACGCTTGCGTTTATAGGCGCAACGGGTTCGGGCAAAACTACCCTCGTTAACCTTCTTCCCCGCCTTTATGATGCAAGCGAGGGCGAGGTTTTGGTTGACGGCGTTAACGTTAAAGACTATGACCTTAAAACTCTTCATAATATAGTCGGTATCGTTCCACAAACAACGACGCTTTTCCGCGGAACAATCGAATCCAACCTTGCGTTCGGGGTCGCTAACGGCGCAATCGACGAGGCGGCGATAAAAAAGGCAATCGATATCGCGCAAGCCGCTGAGTTTATCGACAACCTACCTAAAAAACTTAAAAGTAAGGTTGCGCAAGGCGGAAAGAACTTCTCGGGCGGACAAAAACAACGCATCTCAATCGCGCGTGTTATCGCCCGAAACCCCGAGATTATAATCTTCGACGATTCGTTATCAGCGCTCGATTATAAAACCGACCGAAAACTACGCGAGGCACTTAAAAAGCAATTACCCGAAACGACAATCGTTCAAGTTGCGCAACGAATCGGCACTATTAAAGAAGCCGACCAAATCATTGTTCTCGATAAGGGCAAAATCGTCGGCGTCGGCAAGCATAAAGACTTATTAAAGAACTGCGCGGTTTACGAAGAGATTGCGTTGTCGCAACTTTCAAAGGAGGAATTATGAGCGAAGAAATAATCGATAGCGAAGAGCTCGAACTCGATGATAAACAAGGCGGCGCAAACCGCATGGCAAAAAGCGGCGTTAAAGTTCCTAATAGCGAAAAAGCGAGCAACGCGAAAAAGGCTTGGGGCGATTTATTCCGTTTTAGTAAGCGTTATCTTCCGCTTATTATTATTGCGATTGTTTTCGCGATTGGGTCGGTTATCCTCCAACTCATCGGGCCTAATAAGATGCAAGAAATCCTCGAAGAAGTTATGACCGCCGTCGGGATTTCGGCGGCAACGCAAACGCCGCTCGTTATAAATATCGACGCAATCGCGAAAACAGGGTTCTTATTAGTCGGGATTTTTGCCCTTAGTTTTATCTTTAACTTTATCCAAAACTGGATTATGGCGGGAGTCACCCAAAACCTCGCGAAAGGACTTCGAAATAACATCTCAACGAAAATAAATAAGTTGCCGTTTGAGTTTTACGATAAAACGAACATCGGCGATATAATGAGCCGAATAACAAACGACGTCGACACGGTTTCGTCAACGCTCAACCAAAGTATCGTAACCCTTATAAGCGCGACGATTTTATTCTTGGGTTCGGCTGGGTTTATGTTCGCGACCAACGCTCTTATGGCGGTAGTTGCGGTCGGGGTTAGTCTTTTAGGTTTTATCGGCATAAGTTTTATAATCCGCGCATCGCAAAAATACTTTAAACGTCGCGCCGACCTTTTCGGCGTAATAAACGGCAAAATCGAGGAATGTTATTCCGGGCAAAGCGTTATAAATACCTCGAACGCGAAAGCGCAAACCATGGCGGAAATCGACGAACTCTTAAAGAAACATTATAAAAATACTCTAAAGAGTCAGTTCTTTTCGAATACTATGCAACCGCTTATGGGTTTTGTCGGGAATTTAAGTTGGGCGGCGGTTATGATTGTCGGCGCGGTTTTGGCGTTCGACGACCCCGCGAAATATATCCCGATTATCGGTGCGTTTATGATTTATGTCCGCTTGTTTACTCGCCCGCTTAGCGACATCGCCCAATCGCTCCAAAACCTCCAAGATACCGCCGCCGCGAGCGAGCGCGTTTTCGAGTTCCTCGGCGAGCCGGAACAAGCCGACGAGAGCGCGATTATCCAAAAAGTTTATATAAAGTCCGCTGGCGGTTCAAGCGAGGCGGAGTTTAAGATTGCCCGCCCAGACGCGAAACTTTTAAACGACGACGGAACAAAAATTGCGGTTGGCGAACTCGTTGCGACTAATGCGCTAGAAGAAATAAAAGGCGAAATCGTCTTTAAAAACGTTAAGTTCGGCTACGATAAAGAAAAACCGCCCGTTATTAAGGATTTTAGCCTAAACGGGAAGGCGGGTTCAAAAATCGCAATCGTTGGGCCTACGGGAGCCGGCAAAACAACAATCGTCAACCTTTTAATGAAGTTTTATAACATCGATGGCGGCGATATCCTTATCGACGGCAACAGTATTTCTAACCTAAAACGCGAGGATATTCATAAACTCTTCGCGATGGTGCTCCAAGATACTTGGCTCTTTAACGGAACGGTTCGCGAAAATCTTTGTTATAACATCCCGCGCGTTTCCGACGAAACGCTTTATGAGGTTTGCGAGGCTGTTGGGCTAACTCATTTCATCCAAGCTCTCCCTAACGGGCTAGATACCGTTTTAGACGAACAAACAAACGTTTCGAGCGGACAAAAACAACTCCTAACAATCGCGCGCGCGATGATAAAAGATTCACCGTTCCTTATCTTAGACGAGGCAACTTCGAATGTCGACACGCGAACTGAACTTCAAATCCAAACCGCGATGGATAAGTTAATGAGCGGACGAACAAGTTTCGTTATCGCGCATAGGCTCTCGACGATTAAAAACGCGAATACAATTCTAGTTTTAAAAGACGGAAACGTTATCGAAAGCGGAACGCATAACGAACTACTCGCAAAAAAAGGTTTTTACGCCGAACTTTATAACAGCCAATTCGCGAATAAATAAATAACATATATAACCCCGCAAAACTGAGCGGGGTTATTCGTTTAATTTAAAAATCAAACGCTTTCTCGAATAACTGTAGACGTAGTTTCATAAAAGGGCTACTATAATAGTTTACAGATTTGTTATCGCCAAAAAGCGAGAGCCCAAAGTTATTGCAAACATCTTTAATCGAGAAAATAACCGAGCCGGTATTATTCCCCCCAAGCGACCCCGGCGCGAAGTCTATATCAAAAGTATAATCCTCGCCGTCGATTGTGGTTGTTCCTGCGAGATGAGTTCCATTATTTAGGAACGACCCCGTTCGAAGCGTAAAGCCGCTATGTAGCGAAACCCCACCCTCGCCGACAAGAATTTCACTTAAAACAGTAAGCCCGTCCTCGCGATTAACGATAAAGTCGCCGCCGAGGGTTAAATCCTTAATTATAATCCAACCCGATTGCCCTGTTGCTTCGTTTTTAGTTATCATAAAATCATGCAAAAGAGTAAAGTCCTCTTCCCTCTTATCAAAAACCATTTCGTCGCTGATAAACTCGCCCTCGTCGTCAACATACCGCCCAGTAACCGTTTCGCCCGCGCGGATAACCGTCCCCGCTGGAATAATGTCGCCGTCATCGAAGGTGAAACCTTGGCGACCGGTACTTCCCGTTTCCCCCCAGTTATAAAGCGTTAACATTCGCTTAACTATAAGAGTTCCACCGAGAGTTAAATCTTTCGAAAGTTCCATATCCGCGCCGAGCTCGAAGTCTTTTAAAAGAACTAAATCGCGCATAAAAGTTAAATCGTTCTTAAACACCCAATCTCCGCCGAGCGTCATTGCCGCGCCTAACATAAAACTCTTTGAAATTTGCCAGTCCTCGCCGACAGTCATCGCGCCAACAAGTTCTAAATCTCTTTCAAGTTTTATAAAATCGCCTAAAATAATCTCGCAAGGAGTTTCTATTGTTTCTGTATTGCCGAAGAAATCCTTCATTCGAGCGTCCGCGCCTAATATAATATCCGCGTTAGCCGTCCAAAGCGCGCTTAGTTTTAAAGCCTTTATAAGTATAATGTCCTCTTCTAGCGTAAGGTCAGAATTTAATATTACATCATTAAGCTCCCAACCAGCCTTAAGAATATTCCCTGCTTTTAAAACCGTTCCTACCGGGAAAACCGTTCCCGCACTAAAAGTTGCGGATTTTAAAACCGAACCCGCCGGGAGAATTTGTTCGCCATAAAAACTGCTACCCGAAGGAATATTCGTTCCTTTAGAAAGATATAGGTTTTTCGGTAAAATTTGCCCCGCGGCTAAGATAGTTCCTGAAGGGATAACCTCGTATTGTCGAATAGCCGTTCCTGAAGGGATTTCTTGCCCCTTTGAGAGTTTACTAATGGATTTAATTCGCTCGTTTGCTTGCCTTGGATTTTGTAAACTTCCATACTCATCAAGTATAATAAGGTTTCCTTGCGAATCCCGATCGCCCTCCATAAACCAACGAACCCAATCCGTCTCGCCTGCGTAAAGCGTTTCGCCCGCTTTAATAACTGTTCCCGCGGGGAGTATTTCGCCCGCTAAAATCTTCGAATATTTTGGTAAAATTGTGCCTGCTTTAAGAACGCTGTCCGGGTTGCCGTCCTCGTCCTTGTCTTCTTTCGTATCGCTATAAATAATCGCAATTCGCCCGCGCAAAACCGAACCGCCGCCTATTACCGTTCCCTCCGCTAACTTCGAGCCTTGAGTTATAACGCTACCCTCAGTTAGGAACGAATAGTCGTTGTCTTTGATTATGCTGCCTCGCGTTGCGTAGATGCTGCCTGTTATTTGCGTGCCTAACTCGAGGACATAATCGTTAATTAGCGTCATATCCGAGTTTATATACATATTGCTTCCAATAACAAAATCTTCTTCAATCTCAAACTCGTTAGCTATCGTGAGCCAACCGCCAAGCATAACTTCCTTAGTTGAAACCCAATCTTTTTCGAAGATATAGTCTTGCGTTAGTATAAGGTCTTCTTCTAACGTTTCGTCGTCTATAATTTCGCCCGCTTTAAACATAGAGCCAGCAGGAAGAACTCGCCCCTTAAAAAATGTAATCCTCGACGGAAGTGTTTGTTGCGTTAGACGCAAATCGCCACCGAGAATAAGCGACGCCCCCGCAGTCAAAGTCCAATCCTCGGTTAGAGTTTTTGCGCTTGCGAATTTTAAATCCTTATTCGTCGTAAACTCGCTATTTATAACCCAATCCGCGTATAAAACCTCCGAGGTTTCGAGCGTTGTTTCCGCCTCGGTTGTTTGAGCTATTCCGTTTACATTATAAGTTTCGCCAGCAGGTATAACAAACCCGACAGGCAACGTTATGCCCGCTTTAACGATATAACCTTTTTTAAGAACTGTCCCTTCTTTAAATAAAATCGTATCCGCAGGCAAAGTCATTCCAATCTTAAAAACTTGTCCTTCGGTAAAGGTCATCCCCCTAGGAAGAGTTGTTCCGTTCGTAAAGATAGTCCCCGCGGGAATAGTTTCGCCCGCTTGAAACGTGAACCCTTCGCCGAAAACAGAGCCTTCTTTTAAGATAGTTTCCTTTTGGATATCCGTTCCCGGCGCAAAAACCGCCCATTCGCCGCTAAATCCATCAAGTTCAAGCGACTTAACTTTCTCAACCTCAAAGCCGCCGGCGCCGTTCCCCTCAATCGAGGCTAAAACTTCTAGATCCTCATAAACATAGTTATACGGGAACTCAATATATGTTATAACCCCCGCATACGCAGAAACCGACCCAACAATAAAGTACGTATCTGGGTTTATCGACGGTTTGACGGGGTTTCTAGATGCCTCATCCTCATCTCCACCCATACTGCCCATTGCCCAATCTTTATGATCCTCGTTCCTGTCTCCCACGTCAATTTCAGTGTTATTTTGAACTTTTAAAACTGGCGTGTCCTCATCAACCCCAGCGACTTCGCGGTTTTGCGTATAAACGCCTTGATCCGCTAGCCAATAGAAAACCAGCGCGGTGCTTTTATATTCTGGATAGCGCGAATCATACGGCGAATAGATAATTTCAACGCGACGATCCCAACTCGAATGGTCGCGATGACTATAATTTGTTATAACGATTGTAGGTTCGCCAAAGCCTTCTTGTTTCGCGAGATTAGCCATGCCATCGTAATACATTCGAGTATAAAACCCGAGTTTGCTATAATCAACCTGATAGCCGGTTCGCCACATTCTATCAACAAAATCAGTTTGTAAGTTTATCTGCATGCTGTCATTCGCTTGGTCTGGGTTAAAATAGTTGTATTTTTTAAGAACGTTCTTCATAACATTCTCTATAACCATATTTTGGATATCCGCCTCGCCGTTGTTTAGAGCCGTCGCTTCCGATTTCCATTTCTCGTCGCCAATCGCGCCAACCATAACGCCCGAAATTATGCCGTAATCATCAGGTTTACTTTCGTCTTTAAGAACGTTGCCTTGGAAACTTGCGATTATCGCGTTGACGTCAACTGCGCCTTTTCCATTCGCAACGTCGCTCCAATTATCCCGCGCAAAACCTTCAATTAGCCCATAAGTTGCCGAAAACTCATAGGTAAAATATATATAAACCGTATAGGAATATTTATTCTTATTTATATAAGTTGCGCTAACAACCCAACCAAGTTCTTCCGGTTTTGAGGAAACCTCGCTGACATTCGCGACTCCGTTATGGTTCATTATTTCGCTATATTCATAAGCCCCAACGCCGACGTTTTTAGCGGAAATAGTCGTTGCGCCGTTTAGGATTGGGCTTAGGATTGCGATTTGTTCATACCCAACAGTTCCCAACTTCGCGGCTAAGATATTCGCGCTCTCAATTTCTTTGTCATCCTTATCTTTTGGCGCGACGTTATTACTTAAAAGCGCGTCTTTTAAAATCGTTCCTAGAACTTCTATATCCAAACCTGCTTCTATATAGTTTACATAAAGATAAGAAGTTAAGTTCGGAGCAATGCCTTCTAAATATTCGTTAAAGTCGTCGTATTCTTGGATTATTGCTGCGTTGTTTTCTATTGCTTCTTCGCTCCAACCGCCACTTAAAACAAGTAAAACCCATGTCTCGCCAACCATTCTCAAATCAACAACCGTTCTCGTGTCTTCATTTTCGACTATTGCATCTTGTATTGCGTTTTGCGCGATTTTGGCGGTATTTTCATCGTCGAAGATATGCGCGGCAACTATATACGCAAAATCTGCGCAAGAATAGGAAACAGTCGCGTCTGGCTCCGCGCCAATAAAATATTTTATATAGGTATCTAGGGCTTTACTTGAATTATCGCTATTTTCGCTAACGATTAAATCCGGCGTTTGCGCGGCGGTTATATTCTCGGCGATAACTTCCGCTAAATCTTGCATGTCCTCAATATCAATATTGCCTAAGCCAGTTATAACAAGAATATAATAATAAGTATTTCCACTCTTAATAACTTTTTGCGCTAATATAACCGCGTTATATGGCAAGTTAAACTTGATTGCTTGGAACATAAATTCCGCTTTCTTTTCGTCGGTAAACGAATACGCATCAACCGCATACGAATAATTATCGCTCGTAAACTTAACGCTGGCTTTCGTTTCCTCAGTCAATAAATCTATTATAAATGTCGAAAGTTCGTTGCCGACTGGGAATTTCATTTCTTCTTTATCCGCGAATGCGAAGTCGCCTATCGCCTCGCCCTCCGCATCGATAATAACCGACGAAATTCTAACCTCTCCGTCTATCGGCGCATCAATAACCTCGGTCTCCTCTGGTGGGTTCGGGTTCGGCTCAGTTGGCCGCTCGTTAAATATTTCAAGGGCGTCTAGTATATGCCCCGCAACGGCATAGTTCCGCTTTTGGTTTGCGCTAAACCCTGCGGTTGGGTCGTTATTATATTCGCCGATATAATTGTCGTCATCGCTGGTATCGGTTGGTTCTGGCTCCGTGCCAGTGCCTGTGCCCGTGCCTGTGCCTGTGTCTTCAACTTCGGTTGGTTCAGGGCTCGAGACAACTAAAATAACCCCGAAAAATTTATATAAAACTGGAACGCCCTCTTCTAAAATTTCAACGTTATCGTAAGTTCGCCCCAAAACGATTGTTTGGAAATCTTTACGGCCGTCCATGATATCGTAAGTTATTTGATAACGTTTTGCGGCGACCTCTACCTTTTCTATATCTTTTTCTTTTATAATATAGGCGACTATATCGTATTCATACCCGTCCGCGGTTTCGCTCTTAAACTTAACTGCGCCGTCCGCAGTAAAGTTAAACGTATCTAAAACTGTAGCCTCTTCCTCGTTAGCATTGTTAGCATTATCGTTTTTAAGGTTTTCTTTTTCGTATCTTTCAATCTCTTTTCTTAAAATTTCTACTAACGCCGTTCCGGAAGGAACTTCAAAAACCCTATAATGCTCATGGTTTTCTTTACAATAGAATTTTATTATGCCGTTATCGGTTTCGGTTGGGAATTTCGTATAAACGCCTTTCGCTTCCCAAACATGTTTATGAACTAAAACATCCGCCGCCTTTATGTCATCCGCCGAAAGGTTAAGCTTCTCGAATAAATTCTTGACCGCAGGCTGATCATACGCCGGATTAAGCTCGCCGTATTTGTTGTTTTTTATAAACTCTTGGTATTTATCCCAATAGTTATTTAATAAATAAAGTTCGTAATCAACAGTATTCGCTTTTTCGGGCGTTAAAATTATTTCTTTGCTATCTATTACGATACTTCCACCGTCTGGATCCTCGCAAAGTTCCACGTAATAATCATAACTAATCGCGCGCGCATATTCGTGAACCCAACTATCGCCCGAATTAGGGTTGCCGTCGTCATACTCGCTTTCTTTTTCGTTATAGAACGGAATCGTATATTCCTCGAAATAGGCGATAACCGCGTAAGAAGGTTTAGTCATATCTTGCATAGTCTTCTCGACGTCAAGATACTCTAAAAGAGTTTTATGATACATAACGCCCTCGTTAAAGTTAACGCCGAGTAGCGTCGCGTAATCTTTATAGCTGCTTTTTATGTCGGGGATAGAAACACCGGGTTTAAATTCGATTATCGCAACCGTTGGCGTGCGGCTGCCGTTTGGATTTGCGCCAATCGGGCTCGCATTATCTATTCCGTCGTCGTAAGGCGAACGGTCGTCAAGGCTCGAATTAGGGAGGAGTTTAACTATACTCCTAATGCCTTCCATAGTAAAACTGCTGCGTTCAACCTTTTGCCCATCAACTATAACGTAATCACCGGCTTTATATTCTTTTTTATCGCTTATGTCGTCTTGGGTATAAACGGCGTATTCGATAAATTTTTCTTTGATATCTTTAAAGAAGATTTGGCTAGTCGCGTTCGTATAACCTGCGGCTGATAATTCGTCGTAATATGCCCGCATCCTATCGCTAAGCCTACCGCGCGCCCAAGTTAAATCGTTCGCGTCGTTTGTGCTTTTTATAGGTTCATATTTAAAAGTTTCGCTGGCGGCACGCGGATTATCCGCTTCTCCGTCATCGTTCCTATCGATAACAACATTTATTTTCTTCTCGTTGTTGCTTTCGTCTCTATATATTTGAACAGTTTCGGTTGCGCCTAACCTAAGTTTAGCCTTAATCCTATTAAAAAGTCCGTTATAATGGTCTTTATTTTTTTGATAAAAATCGCTCCAATACTGCGCAGGATTTGCCTCTGCACTATAACCCAAAACGCCCATAACGCCTATATCGTAAGTTCTAAGGAAATATTTAACGGAAATAACGTAATTCCCGACGCGCTCGATTCGAACATTCATAGGTTCGTCGGCGGGAATGGATTTTTCGTTTTTTAGGTTTGCGAAATGCGTTTTGCCTTGTTGCCTTAGTTTATTATAAGTTGCGATAGCGTCGTCCTCGATAGGGCGATAATAAACTTCTAGGTCATATCTAAAATCGGCAACCAATCGCCTATCGCCTTCCAAAACAAAGTCCCACAAGTCGCGATACGCACCAATGGCGAACGAAAGTTTTGCGTAGATATTATTAGGGTCGTTTGAAACGTCTTTTATAACTGAATAATTGCCCTTATGTTCGCGTAAATAATTGATTTGAGTTTGGTCGAGTAATAATCCCGAACTTTTAAACTCTTTAACCGAACCCGTTATAGTTTCCGCGCTAGGACTAATGCCGGAATTTTGCGACGCGGATGACGTCGTTTTATTTCCGCCGATAAGAGTTAAGCCAGTTTCAGCTTGAATATCTTTTCCGTTTATTCTAACCTTTTTAGTTTCCGGATAAAGAATCTCGAGTCCTGTATCTTCTTCGAGGATCTCGAAAAGCGCTAATTGCATATTCGGCGTAGATAAAACCTCGTCGGTTATATAACTTTTTGGGCCGTCAACGCTTTCGTCGTGTTTTGGGTCATGGCAAGAATATGTTTTATTGCCGTTTGAGTTTAATATTAAGTCGTTTTCGGCTAGTTCGTCGCTCGGGATGAATTCGATGCTTCCGTCCGCGAGGGTTCGCCTATAACCCGAAACGCCGTCTTGAACCGTTAGCGTTAAGCCCGCATTCTTAACCGAATCGCTTGAAATGCCAACTTTATTAACATTTTCCTTCCAATCGTGCCCCGCCGCTGGAACGCTTTCGATTACCTCTTCTAATCCGCAATAAATACACCTTTTGATTCTTTGCCCAGCGCGCGTGCAAGTTTCGGTTGTTCGTTCGCTAAAAACATGCCCTGTCGTTCGGGTTTTCGCCGTATAAGTAGCGTCATTTACCGCTGCGATTATGCTCGGCGTCCAACCGTCGAAGAGGGTGTGCGGGTCGCTATAAGTTGGGGTCGCTCCTGTATACTGAGGAACAGAGCCTTTTAAAAATTGCTTGGTTTCGAGCTGCGTTCCGTCGACGTTATTAAATGTTATTGTATAATAAACTTGTGGTGTGGGTTTGCCACCCGTTCCGAGGCTATTTATTCCGTCGAAAATTGTTTTACAACCAGACAAAACGACGCCAGCCGTCAGGACAATAATCCCAACAACCCAGACAAAAAGGGCGTGCTTTATCTTTTGTTTCCCCATATATTTTTATTATGTTTAATTCGCGCGAAAATAGCAAACAATTTCGCGAAAATTTCGACTAATTTTTTAGAGGTAGATTTTTTCGGACGACGCCGCGCGGTTCGAGCGGATTATAACTCCATTAGGCATTGCACCGCAAGATTAAATAGCTTTTCGCGTTCGTCGGTTTTATTATGCCAATTTCGATATTCCCAACCTTCTGGCTTAACGAGGTCGCCGGCGTAAAGAAGTTGTCCGCATTGGAGGCGTTTAAATTGCGCAACCGCATAATAAGCCGCGCACTCCATTTCAACAACCGAACACCCCTCACGTTTTCGGAGCATAACTTTACTTGGGGTTTCGCGGAAACTCGCGTCGGTTGTCCAAGTCTTAACGTTGCGGAAGGCTTCCCCGCTAGCGGTTAGGACTTTTTCGATTTTCTTTTGAACAGTCGGGTTTATTTCGACGGTTCTTGACGGCGGAAGATAATGATAACTCGTTCCCTCGTCGCGGACAGCCGAGGTCGGCAACAAAATTCGGTTGTTCGTAACTTCTTCGTCGAGCGAACCCGCGCCGCCGCAGACCATAAACTTTTTAATCCCGAGCGCCGCCATTTGTTCGAGCATTCGCGCGGCTTGCGGAGCTCCGGCCGGCACCGGCACAACATAAATATATTCGTTCCCGACTTTCATCTCCATAACGCGCGGCCGAACGCCCTCGGTTCGCATTAGGAAAACTTGGTTAACTAAGTAATTTCGTTCGTAAACGCCGATAATATCTTGGAAATAAGTAAAAAGACATCGCTCGACTTTATGCGAAAGGTCATAGTCAGTTTTGGGTTTAGTTATGGATTTATAATCAGGGTCGAACTCCATAAGCGGCAGTTCTTTCTCGTCTAACTCGGCGTAGCGCAATACTTTTTCCATTTGGATTTCGTTTTTTTCGGTTTTTTCTTTCATATTGCTTAATATATTATAACATCGCCCCGAATAAAGCAAAATAAAAGAATTTATATTAACTATAAAAACGCCCGAACCCGAGCGTTTTTGTTTATTTGTTTTATAGCCGAAAAGACGCCGTAAAATCTTATTTCAAAAAGCCTTTGTATGTCTTCATCATCATCTGTGCTTGAAGTTGTTTATCGAATTCAAGCGCAACCGAAACTATAATCAGCATACCCGTTGCGGTAAACGCCGAGATCAAGCCCGAACTCGAAATCGCAGGAATGGCCTTAAAAATAACCGCCGGAACTAACGCCATAAACATCAAGAAGAGCGCGCCGAAAAGCGTTATTCTATGCGAAACTTTTCTTAAGTATTGGGTTGTTGGTTTGCCCGGGCGATAGCCGAGGATAAAACCGCCGTTTTGTTGGATTTGCCGCGAAACGTCCTCTGGATTAAAGGAAAGCGTTGCGTAGAAATACGTAAAGCCCAAGATAAGTAAACTCGTCACGACAATATTAACCCAAGCACCCGTTCCAAGATACTTCGAGAACCAAGCGTAGGCTGGCGACGAAGGCCAAAAGATACTCATAATAAGTTGCGGGAAGTTTATAATCGAGAACGCAAAGATAATCGGCATAACGCCAGTTGCGTTAACTTTTATCGGGATGTTTGCGGTTTGTCCGCCATACATTTTGTTGCCCTTAACTTGTTTTGCGTAAGTTACTGGAATTCGGCGCTCCGCAAGGTCAACCCAAACGATAAGCGCGAAGATAACGATAAGCGTTACGATGAAAACGATTGGGGTTACAATACGGCTTGCGTCGCTGAAAACTTCAACGATACTTTGATAGAACGCGCCGACACCCGTCGATAAGATACCAACGAAAATCAGCATACTCATGCCGTTAGAAACGCCCTTCTCTGTAATTTTATCGCCGATAAAGACCGTAAACATCGCGCCCGCAACCAGCGTTAGAACTGTTATCGCCGCAGTCAGGAATGGCGGGAAGCCAAGATTACCGTTAAGCGAACCCGTTCCCGAGAGTGAGATAACTATCGCGATAGCTTGAGCTAGGCCTAAAGCAAGCGCAACATAACGCGTTATGACCGCGATTTTTTGGCGCCCTTCGTTCCCTTGTTTTGAAAGTCGTTCGAGCGCAGGAATCGCGATTGTTAACAATTGGATTACGATACTCGAAGTAATATAAGGTCCAACGCCGAGCGCGAGGATTGCCCCGTTCGAAAGCGCGCCACCCGAAAGGCTAGATAAAAGCCCAAGGAAACTTGTTGCCTCGCCGAACGAGTTATTATTAACGCCGTTTTCGATTTTAAAGACTGTTGGGTCGATACCGGGGATTGGGATAAAACAACCGATGCGGTAAATCAGCAAGAGAAGAAGCGTCCATAAGATTTTACTTCGAACGTCTTTCATCTTAAAGGCTTCAACGAGTGTTTTCCACATAAAAGACTACTCCTTTTATTAGATTTTAGATATAAAGTCGGTTTTCGGCAACAAGTTATTTTGTTTCTTGTTTTTCGGATTTCAAAATAATCGCTTGTCCGCCGACTTTTTCGATTGCCTCTTTTGCTGTTTTCGTAAATGCGTTTGCCTTAACGATAAGTTTTTTCGTTAAGTTGCCCGAACCTAAAACTTTAAGCCCATACTCTTCAATTTTTGACAAAAGACCGAAATCCAACAACAATTCTGCCGTAATTTCTGTTCCGTCTTTGAAAACTTCGAGAGCGGATATATTTACGATTGAATAGTTTTTGCGGAAGTTGTTTGTAAACCCGCGTTTTGGAACACGGCGAAGAAGCGGCATTTGACCGCCCTCGAAGCCGACACGAACGCCGCCGCCCGAACGAGCCCATTGCCCTTTATGCCCCTTACCCGAGGTTTTGCCATGACCTGAACCGATACCGCGCCCAAGACGTTTCGAATCGCGTTTTGCTTTTGGGTGTGGTGATAATTCGTTAATTAACATTTTCGTTTTCTCCTTTATTTGCTAACCACTTCTGTGATTTTAACAAGGTGTTCGATTTTTTTCGCAGCGCCACGAGATGCGGCGTTGTCTGGGTGAACTTTTTTATCGCGTGGACGCGAGAGCCCAAGAGCCTTTGCCGTTGCGATTTGGCGCTTTGTGCAAGCAGTTAGCCCGTGAACGAGTTCGATTTCAATAAATTTCTTTGTTGTCATGCTTTCCCCCTTAAATTTCCTCTGGCTTTTTGCCGCGGAGCGACGCGATTTCCTCGCGTGTTCTCATCGAGCAAAGCGCATCGAGTGTTGCCTTAACAACGTTCATCGAGTTTCGGCTTCCGTAGCATTTCGCGGTTACATCTTTATAACCAGCAAGTTCTAAAACCGCGCGAACGGAAGTTCCGGCGATAAGTCCATTACCTTCTTTTGCAGGAAGGAGTTTAACTTTACTCGAACCGTATTTCCCAACAAGTTCGTGCGGGATTGTTCCGTTAACGATTGGAACGGTGCGGAAATTTTTGCGTCCGTCGCTCTCGGCTTTTTTAATAGCCTCGGATACTTCCCGCGCCTTTCCTGTTCCTATTGCAACGCGTCCGTTTTTGTCGCCAAGAACAACAACGCTGTTAAAACGCAAGGTTCGTCCGCCTTTAACGACTTTCGTTATGCGGTTAACGCCGAGCATTTTTGTTTGGATTCCGCCCTCGGATTGTTCCTGAGCGCGTGGTGCGCGTTTTTGCGCCGAACGATACATCGCTTGTTTTTGCATAGCCTTAGCGTCCGCGCGCATGTCTGCGGTTGTGCTTGAAAGCGCTTCGTTTGCGCCAACTTCGGTTTGTTGAACTTCAACTTCTTTATTTTCTTCCATCTTTTCCTCCCTTAAAATTTAACGCCAACGCTTCGAACGCCGTCTGCGACTTTTTGGATTCTACCCGTATAAAGGTAGCCGTTGCGGTCAAAAACCGCTTCTTTAATTTTCTTTTCGATAAGTATTTTGCCTAGCGCTTCGCCAACTTTAAAAGCTTGCTCCTCTTTATTTAACTTTTCGATTGCTTTTGCTAGGTCTGGTTGTAATGTATTTGCTGCGCAAATCGTAACGCCTTTATCGTCGTTAATCGCTTGCACATAAATATGATTAAGACTGCGGAATACAGACAGTCTTGGCTTTTTAGCCGTTCCATGAATTGACGCTTGGCGCTTTGCTCGTTGCTTGCGCGCAGAATTCTTGTCAATTTTGTTAATCATTTTTCTTTTCTCCTTATTTTATTTTTTATCTTTTTAAGAGATATAACTTTTTTAGGGTTTATTTTTTACCCTTAGCTCCCGATTTACTTTCCTTACGGCGAACGCGCTCATCGCTATAACGAACGCCATACATATGGTATGGTTCAACAGGACGCAAATCGCGGATTTTCGACGCCATCGCGCCAACTTTTTCCTTAGACGCGCCGGAAACTTCGATTGCAACAGGTGCGCCGTCTTTCGGAAGCCCAGCAGCCAACATTTCGGCTGGGCTGAGGATTTTAAAGGTTAAACCGAGCTCAGCCTTAACTTCGATTGGGTGGCTATAACCGATTGCAAGCGAAAGGTCTTGCCCTTTCATCGTTGCTCTATAACCAACACCGTTTAAAATCAAGATGCGTTTGAAACCTTCGTTAACGCCTTTAATCATGTTTGCGATAAGGCGGTTATAAAGCCCGTGGAAGGCTTTTGCTTCGCGCGTATCGTTTGGGCGCAAAACTTTAAGTTCGTCGCCGTTAACTTCAACTGTAATTCCGCCCTTAATCTCTTGGGTCAAGGTCGTATTGCCTTTCGAAACCGAAACGAAGCCCGTTTGATGCATAACTTGAACGCCACTAGGGACTTTTAAAATTGTTTTTCCAACTCTACTCATTTATCCGCCCTCCTTACCATACATAAGCGAGAACTTCCCCGCCTAAATTCTTTTCGCGTGCTTGTTTATCCGTCATGATGCCGCCGCTCGTTGAAACGATTGCGATTCCAAGCCCAGACAAAACGCGTGGCATATCGTGCGCCGTCGAATAAACGCGAAGTCCGGGTTTCGAGATGCGTTTTAAGCCTTGGATAACTTTTTGTTTTCCACCGTGAAGTTTAAAGATTATGTTAATCATCTTTTTGTTGCCTTCTACGGTATTAGAATAACTTTCGATATAACCTTCTTGTTGCAAAATCTTTGCAATTTCGGTTTTCATTTTTGACATAGGAACAAGAACGCTCTCTTTACGCGCCATAATCGCGTTGCGGATTCTTGTTAACATATCTGCTATTGGGTCTGTTGTTATCATTTTTTCTCCTCCTTATCCTTACCAACTTGCCTTTTTAAAGCCCGGTATTTCCCCTGCTAAAACAAGTTTACGGAAGCAAACACGGCAAATGCCATATTTACGCAAAACCGCGTGAGGTCGTCCGCAAAGCGAACAACGGGTATAACTTCTAACTTCGCAAGCCTTGCCATTGCGGCGTCCGCCGCGTTTTTGTTTTTCTTTCATTGCGCTTTTAGCCATTATTATTTACCTTCCTTTTTAAATGGGAAACCCATGAGTTTCA
>JAISHI010000018.1 GCA_031262595.1 Christensenellaceae bacterium
TTTTCCTACGCGAACCAATATACCTATTTCGCGTATAAATTTGTATTTACGAACACAAGCACGCTAACTCCCGCGAACTATCAAGTATCAATAACAAAACCAACCGGAACTAACTCCGATCAACTCACATACTACTATATAAATTCCGACGGCACGCAAACCACAGCCGGAATTCTTACAGGAAATCTCGAGACCTCAGGAACGATAACGTTTTATGTTGTTTTGGCTGTTAAAAATACCGTTAGCGCGATGTATAACCTAAAAGCGATGGAAACGTCGCCGCAAAATATTGATATCAGTTTTGGCGCTACGTCGCATTTTGCGGTGGATAGTTGGGCGACGATCGCTAGCTACTCTGAAGCGGGAACAGCCTTAACCCGTTATAAAGTCGGCGACGAGAAAATTATCCCGATAGACGGCGTTAATTATACTTTCGTAATCCTCGGTTTTAACCACGACGATTTAGTCGGCGGCGGCAAAGCGGGCATAACCATCGGCATGAAAAATCTTATGAACTATACCGCAAAGATGAACTCAACAAATACGAACGTCGGCAGTTTCCACGGAAGCGAGATGAGGAATACAACACTCGCAACTATCCGCACGCAAATGCCCACCGATTTACAAGCTTATATCAAAACCGTCGTAAAAAAGACAACCGCCGGCGGCGGAACGGGCACGACACCAGTTTATGCAATAGAAAACAGCGAGGAAACGTTATTCCTATTTAGCCGAATGGAAATTTTAAACCAAACGATTGCTGGATATAAGGATGAGGGCTCAACGTATGAATACTATACAAGCGTCGTCGACGGTACTACTGATGCGGGGCGCACGAAAGGCAAAGAAAGTTCGCAAGCAACAGGTAGTAACTGGTGGTTGAGGTCGCCTCATTATGCGCGCGATACGCTCTTCTCTGTAGCTGAGTCGCCATGAAGCATAAATTACTATAGTGCGAACGGCATACATAGCATCTGCTTCGGGTTTTGTATTTAATTGTTCTTTAATTAAAAAAGGTTATCCCCGAGCCCGAGCGAAACTAAAATCGCGCGCTCAACTTTCCGCATCGCAGGCCGCGTTAGGGTTAAAACTTTATCGAGGAGGCGGCTTTTATCAATCGTTCGAATTTGTTCGCAAAGAATTAGGCTAGGTTTTTCAAGGCATTCTATATAAACGTGGGTAGGGAGGGTCGCTTTATAAATTTTACTCGTTATAAGGCAGGCGATTGTCGTCGGGCTATGAAGGTTGCCGATATCATTTTGGATTATTAAAACTGGGCGAACGCCGTTTTGTTCGCTCCCAACATTATTTTCGCCAAGGTCGGCAAACCAAATCTCGCCGCGAAAAACATCCATAATTCAGTCTATTCACGCGCGCGGAGTTTTGCGTATGGGAGGGACGTATATATATAGGAAGAGTTTTGTGCGCGGACTTTTGCGTATATAGTTGCGCTCGTTTTTTTTATAGCGTATCATAACTTTAATGGGTATAACGGTTTTTGGGTTTAAGATTTATTATTATGGGATTGTAATTGCGCTTGGGATGCTTATCGCGTTTTTTATCGCTAAACATTTAATGAAAAAGAGCGGCTATAGGGAAGATATCGCTTATCATTTATTGTTCCTTATAATTCCGTTTGGGATACTCGGCGCGCGGCTTTATTACGCGATTTGGACGCCGGGGTTTGATTGGAGCGGGTTTTTCAATATTCGCGAGGGCGGAACGGCAATTTACGGCGGGATTTTGACTTGCTTACTTGTTGTTTTTATCTATTCGCGGTTTAAAAAATGCGGATTTTTTACGCTCGTCGATAACCTTGTTCCCGGAGTTATTTTAGCGCAATCAATCGGGCGTTGGGGTAACTATTTTAACAGCGAACTTTACGGTGCGGAAGCGGGCTTTTCGTTTTTTCCGCTAACGGTCGACATCGGCGGCGTTTCGCATTATGCGACTTTCTTTTACGAGAGTTTTTTAAACGCGATAGGGTTTTTAGTCCTTTGGTTCTTTATTAAAAAGGCGAAAAACCGAAAATGGGGGCAAGCGACCTCGATTTATTTAATGTGGTATGGAACGACGCGTTCGATTATCGAATCTTTCCGCGTCGACACGCTTAAATATTTCGCGTACGGAAACGAAACGCTTATCATAAACCGAATTTCCGTTTTAATTAGTCTTGTAATTTTAATATCGGGTGTGGTATTATGGTTCGTAAGCAAAAAGGGGATTGTTTCACAAAATAACACTAATCTTTTGGAGGCGATAGAAACTAATGACGAAGAACCAAGACTTAAAACTCAATCAATCCCAAGCGGAGAGTCAAGCGACCAACCCGACGGACCCAGCGATACATCAAATCACGGAAGCGGAAGTTCTTCGAATGGGGGCGGCGGCGGAAAAACCGACATCCGAGAACTCGAACGCGACGACCGAACCGACGGTCGCTAACTTTAACGATAAAAATAAAGAACCCGAACCGAAAATCGCTAACCCCGAAGATAAAATTAAAGAGTTTGACGAGTTTTTTCGGCGTTTAGCGACAATCAGCGGTTTGGAGCCGATGACTAAAGAAACAATCGCGGAAATGTTTGCCGAAAAACCTCAAAATGCGCTCGAAAAAATAGTCGAAAATTCCGCCGATAAATCCCAAATCACCGCCGAAACGCGCCTCGCAAATATTTACGCAACGGCGGTTGAGGCGTCGCGCAAGCGTTATCTTAAACAAGGCGATACGGAGGCGCTTCTCGCGAACCTAATCGCGACCGTTTTAAAAGAGGCGGGCGGCGCAAGCGAGGGCGAAGAGGCGTTTGATATCCTCCAAGAACTTGCGAGCCTCGAAAAGGTTTCACTCGACGAAACGCTCGCGGGCTTTGAGTTTTATGATAAAAATCCTTATAAAAAGAAAGCGGAAAAGCGCCTCGCAAGGCTTCGCAAGAAAAAAGTTTAATTTATAATAACTATAATAAAAATTAAATCATAACCGCGTTATATTGTTTGACTATCGCGTTTTAAATACGTAAGTTTTTAGTATGGGGAAGCTCTTTAAAAGTTTCGTTGTTGTTTTAGCGGTTGTTATATCGGTTTTTTCGCTGTCGGCTTGTTCGAGCCCGTTTGTTTCCGCGAGTAAGCCGTCGGTTAGCGTTAATACCTATACGATAAAATTTTACGACGAATTTTATGACAAAGATGAAGATGTAGTAAAGCGAACGCTCCTTTCGGCCCCAGAAACCCAAGAAGGCAAAAACCCTACATATTATAGTTCAACCGAACCTACTCCTATATGGGGAGCAAAAGGCTACGAAGAACTCCCGAAAACAACCGCAGCGCCAGACGGACAAATTAAATATTATACTTTCGACCATTGGTTTGAAGAACTAACAGGAACGATGTCTAAAATGGATAATAACGGCAAGCTCCTTAATGAAAATACAAAAGCGACAAGGGACGCAGAATATACCGCGGTATATACAAACGAGATATATGACATTATAAAAGGTACTGTCGAAACGGCAACTTGTGAGGAAGCGGGGTATAGGTCGACGGCTAGGTATATTAATAGACGAAACGGCTATAACCCTATAACTATAATAGAAACAATCTCGACCGAGCCGGGAAGCCTTCCGCCACATGGGCACGATTTTAGGCCGGCTATTCATTGGCAATCTATGACGGGATCGAACTACGGCTATATCCAATACGTTTGTGCGGAATGCGGAAAAACAGTTAGCGATTATCTAGATAGCGATAGCGAATATCTAAAAGCCCAAATAAAAAACGATGAGAACTATACGAAACAATATTTGCCATATAAAGACAATTTTGTAAATGGTATAAACTATTATTACGAACTTTTTGATACACCAACAACTATCCAATCAAAACTTCTAGCCTCGGTTGTTCCAACCCTACAAAAAGATACGGCGGCGCTTAGTATTGAAGAGGCCGAGAAAAAGACGCTTCTTTGGGCTATGTCTAACTCCGGTTTGGAGGGCGATGCGCACCAAACGCAAAGTTGGGCAGACGGTTGGCGCGTTGACGATTGGGCGGACGGGTATCTTTGGGCTGGCGATGCAACGATGGATACTAATACTAAATTTACCGCAGCCGATTGCGCGGATCCTGAGTTTTACCTAAAAACCGAATATTGGATGTCGATACAAGTTTACTTTAAGCCTGAGTTTGAACAAGAAACTGTAAATAATAGGACTTTCCTTAAAGAAGTTAGTTATGACTCCGCGATAAGTTATTATAACGGCGAAGTTAAGGAATGCGAGGACAATCTTAAAAAACACGCCGCGCGCATGGAAACCGTTAACGCGCAAACCTTAAAGAGAATCGATAAAATCGACGAAAGGCTTAAAAAAATCCCTGCGGAAATTGCGGCTGCTAAAACGGATACAAAAAAGAAATCGTTAGAAGACGAAAAAACTAAACTTGAAGCTAAACGCGACTCGCTTGAGGATAAACTCGATAATCCGCCTAAGCTCGTTCATTATGTTGCGCGTTTTGGTTGGTATGTTGTTGAGTGTGAATTTTATAACATTCCGTCCGCGCAAATGAGCGAATTTATTAATGCGGCAATCGCCGCAACGAACACAACAAGCAGGGATGAAAAAGGCAACCCAAAACCAAGCGAAGTATTGGCTGCGAACAATGAGGTTGTTGTTCACGAATACGACAACCGCTAAATCTCTTTTAAAATTAAAATATTATTAGACTTTATGACGTTCTTTATATTAGAATAAATTGTATGAGTAGTTTTAAGGAAAAGATTGGGACTTATTTGTTTTGGGGGATTTTAGGGGTAGTTCTCGTCTTAGCTATGGCGCTTATGTTTTCTAACGCGCTCGAAGGCCGCGACATTCTCGACCCGCAAGGTTTTACAAGCATTTTATTCCAAGCAATTTTAGTTTCAATTCCGCTTATCGCTATCGTTATTTGGTTGCATTTTAAATTCAAAGACGACGGCTTTAGCGTTAGTAGCGGGAGCACAAAAGGGCAGCCAAAACAATTTTACTCGAACCGTTGGATGACCCGAACCGAGATAAATAAGGAATATATTTTTACAACTCTCGGGCAAATAAAAAACGCACAAAAAACAGGAACGCTCGCGCGGTTCGAGATGACTGGGCGGGATATCGCGATAAATATGGTTCCGAAAGATTATCATACTATCGTTCTAGGGACGACTGGTTCGGGTAAAACGCAAGGTTATGTCCTCCCTTATGTTTATACTCTCGGGCATACCGCGCAAAAGCCTAATATGGTTATAACAGATCCTAAAGGCGAAATTTATAACTTTATGGCGGAGGAATTAAAGCAACAAGGCTACGAAATTAACGTTTTAAATTTGAGCCAACCGACAAAATCTAGCCGTTGGAATCCGTTCGAACAGGCTTGGGATATGTTTCAACGCGCGCACCATATCGAGCGCGAACTTATAAAACATACGAATAAAGACCCGAAAGCTATGGGGCTTAAAGTTATAACGAGCGATTATCCAACGAGTTGGTATGAGTTTAATAAAATCGCGTTCCCGACCCTCGAAATGGCAGCCAACGAGATTAAAACGATGAAACAACAACTCTTAAGCGACTCCGAAGCCGACATAAAGAATATTTGCAGTTCGATTTGCCCGATTGAGAACGAAAAAGACCCGAGTTGGGAACAAGGCGCCCGCGACCTCATAAACGGTACTGCGCTCGCGATGCTCGAGGATAGTTTAATCCCGGAACTCGGCATGACGAAGCAAAAGTTTAATTTCTATAACATTTATAAGATGCTAACGCTCCGCGACCCAGACCCGAACGCCTCGTTCGCCTCGATTTCGGCGTATTTCGAAGGGCGCGGGAAGTTTTCGCCGGCAGTTCCGCTCGCGATGACGGTTATCGCCAACGCCGAGAACACGAAAAAGAACTACTTCGGTATCGCGACAGGAAAACTTTCCATGTTCGCGGATAAGGGCATTTGCTATATGACGAGCGGGACAGAACTTAATTTCGAGCAATTCATAAAAAAGCCGACCGTTCTCTTCCTTATTATCCCAGACCAAAAGAAAGAGCGCCATCCGCTCGCTGTTCTTTGCGTGACTCAACTTTATAAGAACCTCGTCGACCTCGCGAACGGCATCGGCGGAAAGTTGCCTTGGCCGACGTATTTCGTTCTCGACGAGTTCGGGAATATGCCAAAGTTTAATAATTTCGCGACGATAATAACCGTTTCGCGTTCGCGTAATATTTTCTTAACGCTGGTTCTTCAAGATTACAACCAGCTCAAAACGACTTACGGCGAAGAAGAGGCGATTACCGTTAGGAATAACTGCAATATTCAAATCTTCATCGGTGTTAACGATAAGGATACGCGCGAGCAGTTCTCGAACCTCCTTGGCGAGATGACGATTACGAAAGCGACGACGTCGCAAAGCCGAAACACGGGTAAATCCGCCGAAAACGACGCTATGGGCGGCAGTAAGAGCAAGAATTTCGACGAAGTTTCGCGCCCGCTCCTTCCGCCGAACGAACTCCTCGACCTCGTTCAAGGAACGATTTATGTTTATTGTTTCGGTTATCACCCTTTAAGAAGTACGGTAACTCTTTTCTATAAATGCCTTCAAAGCGGCGTTATAAAACTCGCGAAAACGCCTGATGTTTATGTTCCTGCGAAGTTTTTCGACGAAAACGCAATCTTCTATGATATCCGCCGCCGCAACCAAATCGTTACGAAACAACAAAAAGCCAAAGACAGCTTCGATTGGTAAAACTTAATAAAACAACCAACAAAAAAGCCCCGTTTGGGACTTTTTATTGTTATTCTGTGCGCTCGTATTTTCCGCTTGGAACGTGATCGATGGTGTCATACCGAATGCCTGTTTGACGACCAGAAGCGAGTTTAGCCGCACATGCCTTAATTGCGGAGACCTCCTCAGGACTTAACTCTACATTAGGTTTTTTAGCTTCTTCGGTTGAAAATTTCCCTATAATAGAGTCTATGTCATTGCGAGAATATATACCAACTTTTACGGCATCTGGATACGGGCGTTTTTTGCCTAAGGAACGCCTCTCAGTAAATTTAATTTCTTCTCCGTTTTTCAAAATAAGGGTAGCTTCCCCTCCAATTTGCGCCTTCTCAGGTGAATACCAATAAACCTTAAGCCCATTTTCAGAGCCGTCAAATTGTTCTCCTTTAAGACGTGTTTTTTTATCGTTATCGGCTTGGTTGTCCTCCCACATAGGTTTTAACACGGTCATATTTTTTCTCCTTTTATCTAATAAGATGTATGGATTATATCTAAAAATAAGCTTCTCGTCAAGTTTAAATATTTCTAAATTCAAAATCTCATTGTATTTTAAAAGCGGGTTTTATATAATAAGATAAATATGAAAACTTTTGGAGATTATCATACCCATACGGTTTTGAGCCACGACGGAAAATGCTCAATTGAGGATAACGTTTCCGCGGCGGCGGCGGCGGGGCTTAGCGAAATCGCGATAACGGAGCACGGCTACGGCAAAAACCGCAAAGAAGTTATGCCGAAAGATTTTGCGAAAGTCCGCGAGCGCGTTCATAACGCGGGGAAGAAGTCGGGGATAAGCGCGCTTTTTGGCATCGAAGCCAATATAATCGGCGACAAGGGCGAAATCGACATAAAAGATAACGAACGCCGCGACCTCGATATTTTGCTCGTTGGCGTGCATCAAAACGTTAAGCCAAAGAATTTAAGAACGTTTTTCAACTTTTTCTTGCCGAACGATATTTGCGCGACGCTTAAACTGCCGTTCCCGAAATGGCTGGTTCGGCGCAATACGCGAATCGTTTGCGATATGCTCGAAAAGGTTAACCCCGATATTTTAACCCACCCGAACCGCTACTATAAGGTCGATATTCTCGATGTCGCGCGCGTTTGCGCAAAGCGGGGGATACTACTTGAACTTAACGAAAAGCGCGTTTCGTTCCGCCCAATCGATTTCGAACGCATGCTCGCCGTCGGCGCGAAGTTCATCATCGGCAGCGACGCCCATACCATGAATAACGTCGGGAAAACGACTAACGTCGCCGAGTTTTTGTCGAAATGCACCTATAATAAGGAAGATATAATTAACTTAAACGGCGTTTTCGCCCGCCCAAAACCGCAGATTATTAAAGATATAAAGGAATAGGGGGTAGAGCGTGCCGTTTTTAGAAGAACTTGCGAACGAGATTGTTTCGAACCAAAATTTTGGCGAGTTTTTTGAGCTTGGAACGGGGTTTTTAGCGAGCGAAACGCCTATAAAACCTAAATTTACGAGCGGAAAATCGGGGCAAAAGGAACTAACCGCGTTTGTTTCGGGCGTTGTTTTATCCTCGGCGAGCGGCGACGAGCAAAGGCTTTGGTTTTCGTTTAAGAATTATGAGAACGCGAAGACGTTTTGCGAAATCCTAGCCGAATTCGATATTTTAACGGTTTTAAAGTCGCAAACGGTTATGATTTCGGGGTTTGATTGCGTGCGAAATCTTGTTGCGTTAGTTAGCGCGCGAAAAATTCTTCTCGAAATGGAGAACGAAAACATAATCCGCGGCGTTCGCGCCGACGCGAACCGCAGGGCGAATTGCGACATAGCGAACACGGCGAAAACGACGAAATCTGCGCTTGAATTTATCGAAAAAATCCAAGAGTTAAAACGCGACGGCAAGTTCGACCTCTTAACGAAAAAGCAACGCGCCGTTTGCGACGCGCGCGAGAAAAATCCTTACGCAACCCTCGCCGAACTCGCGGAAATTCTAAACATAACAAAAAGCGGCTTAGTAAATCGCATAAGAGAGGTTTATAAGATTTAGTTCGGGTATCTGATTTATAGGATCGTATTTTATTTCTTATATCGTATTAAACTGAAATCATTATTTTTTGCAGTAACTATTTGTCCATTAATAACTTTTTTCACTTCATATAAATATACTTTATAAACCAACCCTAGTCTTAATATCTCATCAACTAAATTAGTACTGGTTCTACTAACTTCATCGCCATGTGGGAAAATTCCTTTTGTTATTAATTCAATTCTTTCTGGTGACGGTGGCACACTTTGTGGAAGCATGTGATATATAATATATTCTTGTTTTAGTACATTTTTATTTGGAATAAAAACATATTTTTCGGTGCAATACTTTAATATATTTTTGTATCTGCATTTTTTGATTATTAATCTAATGGAATAATCTGCAAGAAAAAACAATATCGCTGCAAATAAACTGCATATAATTCCTTGCCAAAGCCAATCGTACATATCTTATCTCCCTTTCATATTCCGTCAATCGGATATTCATTAGACTTAGTTTTGCCCGCCGGGCTTCCAAGGCTTGTCTTTTAGGAAAACGCCGAAGAGGTCTTCGTCGAGGGGAACGAGGGCGAGTTTGCGTTCTTCTTTCGAGATTTCGCCGGTTTCGTTGAAAGTTATATTTTTTGCGCCTTGAATGATAGCAATCGGCATTTGTTCCGTCGATTCGCCCATAACTAAGTTCGCCGCCGCCGCTAAGCCCGAGCCAACCGCGCACGTCGAAACCTCAAATTTCCGCCCGAAAAGGTCCTCTTGCCCGCGAATATCGTTAACCGCTTGAAACCCAGACCAGCCAATCATAATCCCGAGGCTGCCGCGGCGCAAAGGTTGAACCGTGCTGTCGCTAATTATGACGCCGAGATGTTTTAGGCTGAATTTTTTAACTAAAATGTCGCGGATTTTTTGCGCGCTCGCCATAGGGTCGGCGCTCCAAAGAACAAAAACCCCGTCGGCGTTGCTCTCGTCAATTCCGCTCGCGCTGATGAGGGTGTTGTGCGTTATCGTAAACATATTCGGCGTCTTTCCGCGCTCTAAATAAAGCGCAGCCTCGCGTTTAATAAGGTCGTCGCGTTTTATTGCGGCTTTATTCTCGACGCGCCCTTCGCAAAGCGCAACGACTTTACTCGAAATAATGACAATGTCCTCTTCCGCTAAATTATTTATGTTTTCGAGAACAAACTCTTCGAGGTTCGGCTGACTTGCGCGAACGAGCGGAGTTTTTATGCCTGTTATTTTAAGTTCGCGTTTATTCGAGCGCAAATATTTAACGCCTAAATAAACGAGCGGGGTAGAAATCGCCGACATAACGCACTTCGCGAGCCAATACGGCAAAATCCGCGGAATAAGCCAAAGGAAATCAACCGTAACTCCGCCCATTTGTAGCCCATAGAACGCGACGAACATGAAAATCGTCGTGTCGACTAATTCGCCGACTATATTAGAAACGTTGTTTCGGAGCCAAAGAGCTTCGCCGCGCGTTGCTTTTTTAAGTTTACTATATATAAAGATGTCGAGCAGTTCGCTAACGAAAAACCCAACAAAGGAAGCTAACGCCATGCGCCAACCGATGCCGAAAATTCGTTCGTAAGCGGGCTCGTCGGGAAGCGACTTCGGCGCGGCGGGCAAGGCGATTGCGGCGAAGATAAACGCCATGAGTAAAATTATGCAAATTAAGCCGATGAAAACGAAACTGCGCGCCTTTTTTCGCCCGTAAACCTCGCTGACGCAGTCGATTATCGAATAAAGCAGTGGCATTAAGAAAATCGCGACCGAAATATCAAACCGCCAAGTCCCAATCTCGCCGAGCGGCATGGTTTTCGCGCCCATCAAATTAACGACGATTATACCGAAAATATAAAGCGCGAGCATAACTTCAAGCGGCGTTAATAAAAACTTAAAACGGTTTTTAGAAATTTTCATCGAAAAACTATAACTAATTTGGAGGCGTTTTGCAATGTAAACTTTCTCGCTAAAATTTTATAAACAAAATAAAAAAAATTCTTATCATATCTAACTTAAATCGTTTGCGTTTAACTTTTTAATCAATTATATATAACCTATGAAGGTAAGTTTGATTTTGCCAGTTTATAATGAACAACTGGTTTTGGAGGAAGTCCTTGCTAGATACGTAAAGGACTTAAAACAACTTAAAAGCGCGTTCCCGAAAGTTAGTTATGAGATAGTTGCGGTTAACGACGGGAGTAACGACGCGAGCAGCGAAATTTTAAATAAATATGCCGCGCTTAATAAATGTATAAGGGTTGTTAACTTTGACGGGCGTTTCGGGAAACAAGCTGCGCAAATCGCGGGTTTTGAATACGCAAAGGGCGACGTTGTTATTTTAGCGGACGTTGATTTATTAAACCCTGAGGGCATTTTATCGACGATTTTTAGTAGGGTTGTCGGCGAGGCATCTAACGAAAGCGAACCGAAAATTCAACAAAATATCGTTTACGGATATCGTGAGTTTATCGATGGCGAGCGCCACAAGCAAACTTTTTCGGAAAAGATGACGAACTTCGCGACGAAAGTTTTTGGGATTGACGGAAATTTTGTCGGGAAAGTTAATATTTCGGCGTTTTCGCGAGATGTTGTTGACGTTTTAAAAGCCTTACCAGAGCGCAACAAGTATATGCGAACAATGGACCGTTGGGTTGGGTTTGAAATTGATACTTTAATTTACGCTAGCGAATATTCGAAGGCGGAAATCGAGAAAAAAGTTCAAGAACTTAAATCGCGCCATTCGGCATACGCGGTTGAACTCGCGCCTCGTCGCGACAAGGTTCGCGAAAATAGCGAAACAAAACTTTATTCGCTTGCGTTCCTTGTTTGTTCGTTCTTCGCGTTGTTTATGTTCATTGCGGGGGTTATCTCAGGGAAACTTGACTTTGCGATAATAATGTTGCTTGGGATTTTATATGTTGCGCTTTTAATGGTTTCAGGAATGTTCTATTTAAGAAGCGTTTTACTAAAACGGGTCGGTGTAATTTATTATTGGGGAAAAAAGAGTTTTTATAATATTAAATCCATTCTTAATTAGTTTAACAAACTCAATAAAATACTCAAAAAGCGTTGGACTTTAAAAGACGCTTTTTGTTATTATTGGGTATAATCATAGGAATTAAAAAAAACTAAAAAGGAGTTTAATATGGCGGAAAAAGTAAAGATTGGCATAAACGGTTTTGGGCGTATTGGGCGTTTAATTTTAAGGAATACGACCGAGCGCGGCGATGCAGTTGTTGTCGCGGTTAACGACCCGTTTATCGACCTTGCGTATGCGAAATATATGTTGACTTACGATACGATCCACGGAACTTTTATGGGCAAAGTCGAGGTTGACGAAAAGAATAACGAACTCATCGTTAACGGTAATCGCGTTAAATTCTTTGCTGAAAAAGAACCTCAAAGCATCCCTTGGGGAAAGTGCGGTGTCGATGTTGTTTGCGAGGCGACGGGCGTTTTCGCGACAACCGAGGCTTGCCGCGCGCATATTAACGGCGGGGCAAAGAAAGTTATAATAACCGCGCCCGCGAAAGATAAGGAAACGCCGACTTACGTTATGGGCGTTAACCACGCGAAATATAACCCGAAAGAAATCATAATTTCGAACGCGAGTTGCACAACAAATTGCCTCGCGCCGCTCGTTAAGGTTTTACACGAGAACTTCGGCGTTGTCGAAGGGCTTATGTCGACAATCCACAGCACAACCGCGACGCAAAAAACCGTTGACGGCCCTAGCAAGAAGGATTGGCGCGGCGGCAGGGCAGCCAGCGTTAACATAATCCCGTCGTCAACAGGCGCGGCGAAAGCGGTCGGGCTTGTTATGCCGGAGTTAGCCGGAAAATTAACGGGCATGAGTTTCCGCGTTCCAACAATAAACGTTTCGGTTGTCGATTTAACCGCGCGGATTTCGAAATCCGCAACCTACGAAGAAATTTGCGCGGCAATGAAAAAAGCAAGCCAAACAAGCATGAAAGGCGTTTTGGCATACACCGAGGACGACGTCGTTTCGAGCGATATAACCCACGACTATCATACTTGCGTTTTCGACGCGAAAGCAGGGATTATGCTTAATTCGAACTTTGTTAAACTTGTTGCTTGGTATGATAATGAATGGGGTTATAGCGTTAAAACCGTCGATTTAGCGGTTTATATTACTAAATAAAAACAAAAGGAGGAATTTAATGGAAAATCCATATAAAGAAGGCGCGAAACGAGTTTTTGAAGAAGAGGGGCTGCCGGGCATCATCACGTTTTTTGCGCAACAAAAAATAAAGATGCAACAAGAAATTCGGTTTGTTGAATATGAAAACGAAGAGGACGACGATTTTACCGAGCATTTTGTCGGCGAAATCGCGGAAAGCAGCGATAAGGCGTTTAGGCATTGGCTCACGCGTTCGAACGCATCAGTTTTCGACTCAAAATATGACCTTATAAGAGCCGCGTTTATAGGCGAACTTTTAGAACACGTCGATAAAAAAGAGTTTCATAAAGCGACTTTAGAGGCGCTTAAATTTTTAGGCATAAACTTATATAAACTTGAAGATTATGGCGAATCAAACTTCCTTATTTATAAACAAATGCTCGCGGTTAGCGAATATAAAGATTGCCCAATCGACGTCGCGGGCTATTTTGACCTCGTTAGAATGTTAATGATTAAAAAAGTTAGTAAAGAACTCGCGCTAACGCCGACGTTTGAAGCCATTGTCGCGGAAACATACGAAGGAACGAAAATCGGCGAGATTTCGAGCGCGGAAAGTTATCTTGATATGGATATTGACGGCGAGATAAGTAAAACCCCTGTTGACGAAAACCATTCGCTCGTTAAAACGCTTGCGAAGGCGTTTAATAAAATCTCGATTTCAAGAGCCGTTGACGAGGAGTTTTATGTCGCTTATCGAAACGTTATCGACGACGAAAAATCCAGCGACGAGGAAACGCTTGTTGCGCTTTTATTAAATACGGTGTATCCTTATGAACTAGCGGATACAAGTTCGCGCCTTAATAAAATCTTAAAGGCAAACAATATCGAAGAAAAGGACTGGGCAATGTAATATGGCAAAGGGTTTTTTTAGTAAAATTAAGGGCGCGATGGGGCTTAATAAAACCGATAGAATTCTAGGTCGCAACTTCTATGCTCCTTATAGTACCGGCAAATCAACCGCCGCGCGCGCGAACAAAGAACTCGTTAAAAGGATTATGGAATTCCTAACGGGACACGTTCAACGAGCCGTTCAAGGAACTCAATTCGCGACTAACTATATGAGGCGATTAGACGTAAAACTTGATATGGCAGAATATATGCCGCTAGAAGGCGACGCCGCTTGGAAGAAGTTTTTAGAAGAAAATGATAGGAAAGGGGAAAAAGTTCTTAATGAATATATAAGTAAATATTTCGCGAAAGCTAAAGCCGAGTGGGTTCAAGAGAAAATAGACGAAAACCTCAAAACGAATGGAAAATGGGACGAAAAAGAGTTAAACGACATAAGAAGCACGATGTTTGACTCTGACGTCGAAAAATATAGCGATGAACAATTAGAAAGAGATATTGCGATAGAACTTCAAAGGCAAATAAATGAAGCAAAAGAAGCCGTTATGAATGAAATCGAGCCGGAGAGAGTTGAAGGAGAACCACACAAAACTCCGGAAGAGCGCCTAGCCGATATTGACCGCACCATAAGACAACGAGAAGCACTAAATGGTACAATACGCGAAGAACTTACGAAAAAACATAATGCAGATAAAGATAAGAGCGTAGTCGGAAGGTATAAAAACGCGATCGATATAAGTCAATCCGAAGTTATTAGCTACTATACGAAAAAGCAGGAGGCATTCTTCGATGAGAATGTTGCTAATAATAAAGGCGAAAGAGATAAATTAGAAAACTGTTGTAAAGATAAGTGGTTGGCGCGCCTTGCGATGGATAAAATCGCTTATAAAGCAAAGAATAAAGCTAAACAGACTGTTTTAGGCGTTGAGAAATCTTTTGGAAACGCTTCTAAAGAAAATGATGATAAAACTTTTGGGGGAAAAAGTTAATGAATAAGGGCATCCTTATAACCGAATCGGAACTTAGGACGAAAATTTCGACGGGCGAGCGCGTTGTTGTTGATTTTTTCGCGACTTGGTGCGGACCTTGCGCGCGTTTCTCGCCGATTTTTGAGGAGTTCGCGAAGGGCTTAACGGAAGGCGAGAATGAAACGAGCGCGTTTAAGCTTGATGTTGATGAAGGTCCTGCGCTTTGTGAGGAACTTGGGGTTTCTTCCGTTCCGACGGTTATTATTTTCGAAAAGAGCCGCGCGCAAAAGAAACATATCGGCGCGTTTGCAAGCGTGAATGAATTAAAGAAGTGGATAAACGAGTAGGGCGGGGTTGACCTCGCTCTTTTCTTATAAAAAGCCCTTGCAAGAAAAGACTATATGATTTAATATTAAGTAAGCGATTTGGGGATTGCTGTGTTTTTGTTTGTGAGAATTTGGCAATAAAAACAATTAAGAAGTTTAGGAGAGGACGATGAAGAAAAGGTTTAAAAATGTTGTTGCTGCCACAGTTTGTTTTTGCTTGGCGATTTTTTCGCTCGCGGGTTGCGCTCTTTTCGAACGCGATATGGATACTTATTTAAATATGGTTGTCGCGAGTTCCGACGACGGCAACATTAAGATAACAAAACGCGAACTCATAAACGTTTTTAATAACTACGGCTACAATCAATTCGTTACCAACGGCGGAAAAACCGTTGAGGAAGGGCTCGATGAAACGCTCAAACTTCTTGTCGATAGTTATAGCGTCGCTGTCGTTTCTGCGCGACTTATGGGAGAAACAGACAAGGATACCGGCAAACTTATAAAAGATTATAATACGAGCGAAAGTGCGAGCCGCAGCCTTTATCGGGTTGACGGAAAGTTAGCCGCGACAGAACAAGAAACCCTTCAAGCGCGAAAAGCCGTTTTCGATAGCATAAACTCCGCGCTTAAAACCTATATCGACGAAGAACGCGAAAAACGTTATGGGAAAAACGAAGCCGAAGAGGAAACAACGGAAACGGACACCGAAACGGTTTGGCAATATTCGCCTTATACAAAAAGCGTTAATTACGAGGGTGGAAAATATTCGATTGACGTAAGTTCGCTGGATAACCAAGTTTTATATACCGAAGACGAAAATAAGAAAAACGACCCGAATTATACTTACGTTCCTAAATATTTTGCCCTAACCGTTAATGAGAGCGACCCAATCGAAAAAGATATCGCGCGCGTTGCGTTGACGCGGCTTGTTCGAACGCTTTTAAACAACGAGGACGGGCAAACGGTTACGAAAACGACGGAACAAGAAAACGTTAAGTTCGTTGATTATAGCGCAGATAAATCCACGCTTCTCGGCGCGCTCATCAAGAAAACCGAGGACGGCAAGCAAAATTACGAGAGCCTAAACGCGCTTAACCGACAAATCGCCCGCGACCTTGAAAATCAAGAGCGCAGTATCGTTGGCAGCAGATTACAAAACCTTTACGCGACTGGGCTTTACGGGGAAAATATAATTAAAGAGGCTTTCGAGCGATATTCAAGCCGTTCGGAGAATTTCGACACATTTAAGGCTTTCGTTGCGGGCGAAACCAGCAATAATCCAGTAGCGGCTAAGACGGCGACCGACGCGATAAACCAATACAAAAGTAAGGTTATCGCCGCTTATAACGACTATCGGACAGGCGTGAAAACCGCGGAGAGCATCGGCTCGGGGCTTTTAGATAGCCTTAGCGGGGTTTATTTCGTTCCGGAGTCGGTTGCGGATAAATTCTTTACAGTTAGCCATATCCTTATAAAATATAGCGACGAGCAAACCGCAGCGATCGAGGCGGCGAAGGCGCGATATAAAGAGGACCCAACTTTTAACCTTTCGGCGGAACTCGAAAATATTAAGGGTCAAGTTAAGACCCAAGCCCGAAACCCAGAAACGGGCAAGTTCGAGGGCGAATATTATACCGTCGACCAAGTTTATGCGATGGTTAAGAATGCGCTCAACGGGATAACAATCCCAAGCATGACGACCGATGCAACCAAGCGTTATAATACTTTCCTCGACCTTATCTATAAATTTTGCAACGATGATGGTATGAACAACGCAAGTTATGAGTATGTTGTCGGGACTGAAGAGAGCGGAATGATTAAAGAGTTTACCGACGACGCGCGCGAACTTTACGCAACGGGTAAGCGAGGAGCAATTAGCGGGGCGCCGGTTTGGGGCGAATACGGCGCGCACATTATTATGTATACGCGCAACATTAGCGACTTTATCTTCGTCGGGAACGACTTATCGGCGCTGGATAGCGGTTTCGAGACAACGCTTTACGCGACAACGACCTCTTACGGCGAAAAAACAAACTTTGATATCGCAGTTGAGGGGACAACGCGCGCGGATTACGGCGTTTATGAAGAGGACATTATAAATAACTATCAACTCGCGACCGAGATAACGACCTTTAAACGCAACTACAAAGATTTATATAAAGCCTAAAATACAAACATCGTTTATTTTCATATAAAGACTTATGAATTTAAATGGTGTTTTTTCTTTAACGCATAATTCGAAAAATGTTTTGAGGGGCGCGTTGTTTTTCGCGCTTATCCGCGATAGAAAACTTCGAAGGGCGCATATAAAAGAGGCTCTAAAAAACGGCGCGGTTAAAGTTATATCGGGTTCGGGTGCCCGGCGGAAAATGGCGCTTATCGCTAAAAAGTTTTATTTTTCCGCTTGCGATGACTTAAAAATTATCGCGGTTGTCGGAACAAACGGAAAAACAACAACCGCGCATATTATAAAACATATCTTAAAAACCGCGAATCCGAGCCAGCGCGTCGGGATAATCGGAACGCTAGGGATTTTTGTTGACGACGTCAAGTTAGGCGAGGGCATGACGACGCCCGACCCGATTGAACTTCATCGCGCGTTTTTCGAGATGCGCGGAATGGGCGTTAAATTCGTCGTTATCGAGGTTTCGGCGCACGCGATTTGGTTCGAGAAGATCGCGGGCATTAAGTTCGAGGTTGCTATGCTAACGAATATCACCCAAGACCACCTCGACTTTTTTAAGACTTTCGAAGTTTATCGCGAAACTAAAATCGGGTTCTTAAAATCGGGGCAAATAAAAAACCTCGTCATAAACGCCGACGACCCCGCAGCGGAGGAGTTTGATGGCGCGCGCCTCGAGGGTGGGGGAGAACTCAACGAGCCGACACAAAAACGAGTGCAAAATCAGGCGCGGCGGCGAATAAAGGGCGACAATTTGTCGTTTTATTCGGGTAGCGACGCGCAAAAACTTAAACTCTCAGCGCGCGGCTCGACTTTCTCGGCTTATGGCTTAAAAATCTCGCTTAACTTACCGGCTAAATTTAACGTTATGAACGCGCTAGGGGCGCTTAGGGTTTGTCGTCTATTGGGCATCGCGGACAAGGACATTTTAACTGCGTTAAAAACTATGCCGAGCGTCGCGGGGCGGATGAATAGTTATAATTTGACCGCGAAGGGCGGCGGAAAGTTTACCGCGGTAATCGATTACGCCCATACGCCCGACGGACTCGAGAAACTTTTAACGACCGCGCGCGAGTTAGCTCGGGGCGACACAACAGACCTTAAAACCGCGCTCGAAATCGTTTCAGGAAAACGAAATCTCGGGGGCGCGCGGGTTATTTGCGTTTTCGGTTGCGGCGGCGACCGCGATAAGGAAAAGCGCCCGATTATGGGGAAAATCGCGAGTGAACTTGCGGATTATATAGTCCTTACGAGCGACAACCCGCGGTTTGAAGAACCCACGGAAATAATCGCGCAAATCGAACGCGGAATGATTGACCCGCCGCGCTATAAGATAATAGTAGATAGGCGCGAGGCGATTTTGTTTATGTTAGGGGAGGCGAACGCGGGCGATATCGTCGTTATCGCGGGCAAGGGCGCGGAAAATTATATTGATATTAAGGGCGTCCGGTATCCATTTACCGATGAAAAGATTGTATTTGACTTTATGAACGAAAATAATTATAAATAAGTTGATGAAGGACCGCAGACTTTGGGTTATTTTAACTATATTTGTTTGCATAACTGGGCTCGCGATTTTCGGGAGCATCTATTTTAAGGTTAAAACAATCGAATGTTATAGCCTAGCCGACTTCGAGTATTTCGCAGAAGGGCCGCGCGCCGAGGAACTTTACGCTACACTCGCCGAAACAACCAAATATCTAAAAGGCAAAAATATCTTCCTCGGGGTAAACCGCGACGAGATTAAGCGCCGAATAGAAGAGGCGGAACCGCGGATTAAAGTTAACGTTAAGGGTATAAAGGCGGAATGGCCGAATAAGTTAATAATTCCTTTCCGCGAGCGTTTTTCCGTTTATTATTATAATAACGGCGAGCGCGGCGTTGTTCTCGATAAAGAGATGCGCATTTTAGAACTCGCCGATAATATCGATAATAATAAAGAAATTATCGATATATCAGGTAAAATCGAAACAACCGACGCGTTTAACGATGATACCGCGCTTATCGGCAAGTATTTAACCGAATTTTTATCGAGAGACGACGATAGCAATCTTAAAGCCGAGCGGCTCATAGACGTTGCGGAACTTTTCGAGAGCATGGGCGACGGCGAGGGAAACAAAGAGGGCAGTTTTAAACATATGTTCGCCTCTGTTTCGTTTTCTGTTGGCGGGGTAAATTTCGAGGAGCAAGCGACCATCGATATGACGCTAAACTTCCGCCTTCCAGCCGACCTACAAAATCCGGGCAAACTTCCGAGCGGCCCAACAACGCTTAAAATTTGCGACATCGAAAACGACGACGATTTTAATTATATGTTCGCGGCGATTTATGATTGTTTCGAGAAAAATTTGCAAGAATCGGGCGACTATCACGCGCGCGTCGACGGCTCGAAGATTAAGGTCGTTAACCCAAAAAGCGAAGAAACTGAGTATGATAAGGTATAAACTCATCTTAAAGCGGGGGATTTTCGTATAATCCGGCGCGCGCCCATCATTTAATTAGATAATGAGGAATGTTGCAATTGCGGTTGCTTGTTTTTTAGGGTTTTTAGCAATTTTTTTATCGCCAACAAGTTTCGTCGAGTTTGGAGTTCAGGCGATAAAGATTATTTTAACCTCTCTTATCCCGACGCTTTTACCGTTTTTCTTTTTGACCTCGCTTATTTGCGGACTTAACTTATTCTCGGCGAAAAATAGCGGAGCGGTTTTGTTTTTTATTTCCGTTCTTTGTGGCTATCCGACTGGCGCGAAAACCATTCATGAATTATACGAAAATAAAACGATTTCGCGTGGGGCTGCGGTTTATTACTCGACTTGGACGTCGTTTTTAAGTCCGATTTTTGTTATTGCCGTCGTCGGAACTTATTTTTTGGGCGATACGCGGCTCGGCGTTATGATTTGCGCCTCGCATATCCTAGGCGCGCTACCGAACGCGTTAATTTTTCGCGGACAAGTCGGGCGCACAGAAACGCAATCGCTCGAAACTTTCGGAAAAGAGCCTCGAGGAATTTTAACGCGAGCCACCCGCGAAGAAAAACCCCTTTCCGTCGCGGATACACTAACCGCGAGCCTAAAATCCGTCGCGATTGTTTGCGGATATGTATTTTTGTTTTTCGTTTTTATAAACCAAGCATTTTTTATCCTAAATTACGAAAACCAAATCCTAGCTGGACTCCTCGAAATAACGACAGGCGCGAGTTTAGCGCAAGACCCATATCTCGTTTGCGCGATGGTTGCGCTCGGGGGAGTTTGTATCGCACTGCAAAGTTTCGTTTTTATGAAAAGTTATAGGATGCCGGTTAAAACTTATCTCCTAGCGAAAATATCGCAAACAATTTTCGCGATGTTAATCTTCTTATTTTTATATAATGCGTTTTAGATTGTTTTAAATCGCTTTGACTAATGCGTGGAACGAGGTTTCGGCGTATTTTAGGTCGTTCGTTAGCGGGTCGCGGAGGGTTTCTAATTTAATATTTAGCGTTTTAGCTAAGAAATTTTTCGCGCCGTAAATCGCGTCAATTTGTCCGCCCGCGATAAAGATTTTATGCTCATCGTCGAAAACGTCGGCGGCGATCGGCGCTAATTTTTCGCAAATAACCTCTAAACGCGCCGTAATTACGTCGTTTATAATCTTACAAGGGAACTTCGTTCCGCCCGCGATATAGTTATCGTTTGAGGCAACCTTTATCGATAATAGCGCCTCTTTTGCGAGGGATTTTGCGGCGGCGTCGTTAGTATTCATAACGACTTTGATATCGTCGATAACGTCTTTTAACCCCATTTCGACCGTTTCGAGCGAAATTATCCCGTCGCACATGACTTGCGCTAGGCTAGTTGCGTTATAACCGTTTAAAATGACGGCACAACCGTTATCGCGGGTTTGTTTATCGATTAAATATTGCATTTCGAAAACGCTTGCCGCCGCGAACTCGATTGGCACTCGCGTTAACCCAACGAACGCCTCCATTATCCCCGATAAAAACTCGGTTTTTGCGGTTGTAACGCTCGCGACAACTTCTAACTTAGACGCGACTGATCCCTCGGGATTCCCAGTCGGTGCGCCGTTATCAACTTGCCAACAAAGCGGGAATTTTCCTAAAATCGTTTGCGTTTTAAGCGCGTCGGCGTCTGGTTTAACAGTTTTAAGCAGATTTAATTTATCTTTTTGTGTTATTTTTCGGGGCTTTTCGCTTTTTAATGAGGCGGAAATAACGGTTATCGCTGTTTTACTCGCTGGAACGCCAACGATTATTTTATCGTAATTAAGGTTTGTTGCCGAATTTAGGTTAGCTAATAATTCGCCGAAAAGTTTTTTTTGCTCACCCGCGAAATCGTTAAAGCTTATAGAAGTTTTCGCTAAAACTAAGTTGCGCCCGTTCGGAGCGACGGCGATGAGCCCCGCAACCGCAACGTTCCCGCCGAAAGTTATCGCAACAATATTCTTTCCCATTAACTTGTATATAGCAAAATTTTTTTAAAAACACAATCGAATTGTGGTTAATTTGCTAAAATTTCCACTAAAAAACCGCTTGTTAAAAGTTTTAAATCTACTTATAATAAAGATATGGAAAAAATAGAGGGGGTAAAAGCAAGCAAGCAAGCAAGCAAGCAAGCAAGCAAGCAAGCAAGCAAGCAAGCAAACAAGCAAGCAAACAAGCAAGCAAGCAAGCATTAACTGGCTCTCTTAAAAAGAGTTTGATAATAAGTTTGGCCGCAGTTATTACTGCGGGGGCGATTGCTGGCGTGGTTGTTTGGGCAGCGCTAACTCAAAC
>JAISHI010000029.1 GCA_031262595.1 Christensenellaceae bacterium
TTTATAGTTTCGTCGTAATTATCGAACGGCTCGCCCGAACCCATTATAACGATGTTTGTTATCGCGCGTATTGTTCCTTTTTTCTTACTCCCGTCGGTTTCGTGCTGGTCGCGCGCCTCCGCCATATTTAGTTTATTTATTAGGATAACTTCGGCTAAAATTTCGCCGCAAGTTAAGTTTCTAACAAGCCCGTTCTTTCCGCTCGCGCAAAACGCACACGCCATGCGACAACCGACTTGGCTCGAAACGCAAAGCGTATTCCCGTAATCTTGTTTTAATAAAACGCATTCGATTTTCTTCCCGTCGTTTAGTTTTAATAGGTATTTAACCGTTCCGTCTTTGCTCTTTTGAATTATTTCGGGGCTAGGCAAGCGCGTTTCGAACTCGGCTGAAATCTTTTCTTTAAGCGCATTAGGAACGCCGATTATGTCCGCTAAACTCGTTCCGTTATGAAGAGCCGCGAAAATTTGCCCTGCCCTAAATTTCGGCTCGCCTTGCGATAAGCACCACTCCTTTAATTCGTCGAACGACAAGTCATATAAATATTTCATTACCCTAATATAAACTTAATGTCGTTGACTGTAAAGCCCTCTTCGCATAAGATATAGTTATGGATATAATTATGGCAATTGTTTGGTCGCTCGTTGTTGCGGCTTCGCTCATAACGGAACTCGCGACTATGACGCTCATCGCGCTTTGGTTCGTTCCGGCGGGTGTTGTGTCGCTGCTGATTGCGTTGTTTGCGCCGGCGAGCCTCGCTTGGCAAATTTGCGCGTTCGTTATTATAAGCGTTATCGGGATTTTATTACTTAAACCTTTGCTTAAAAAAGTTTTGCCGAATAAAACGACCCCAACGAACGTTGATGCGAACGTTGGGCAAAAGGCAGTTATTAAGCTCGAAAACGGTAAGCCAACGATTAAAATCGGCGATATAGTTTGGTATACCGCTTGCGACGAGGAGCTAGCTGACGGCGATGCCGTTGAAATTAAAGGGGCTGAGGGCAATAAAATGCTTGTAGCGAAAATAAAAAAAGGAGAAAAATAATATGAACATATCGAATTTAATTGGAGCAACAGGAATGAGCGTCGGCGCGCTTATCTTAGTTATAATTGGCGTTGCGATTCTTTTGCTCTTAATCTCAAACGTTAAAATGGTGCATCAAGGAACAACCGTAGTCGTTGAACGGCTCGGAAAATACCATAAAACGCTGGAAACTGGGCTTCATTTATTAGTGCCTATCTTCGACCGCGCGGTTCGAACAATCTCGATAAAGGAACAAGTCGTTGACTTCATGCCACAACCTGTTATCACGAAGGATAACGTTACTATGCAAATCGACAGCGTTGTCTTCTTCCAAGTCGTTGATCCAAAACTCTTCTCGTATGGCATCGAAAACCCTATGCGAGCTATCGAGAACTTAACCGCAACGACTCTTCGAAATATCATCGGTGAGTTAGAACTCGACCAAACCTTAACAAGCCGCGAAACCGTTAACGAGAGAATGCGTATAACTATTGACGACGCGACAAACCCTTGGGGTATAAAGGTTAACCGCGTTGAGCTCAAATCTATCGAACCGCCGGTTGCGATTAAAGAATCTATGGAAAAGCAAATGCGCGCGGAACGCGAACGCCGAGAGGCAATCTTACGCGCTGAGGGCGAAAAGAAATCTAATATCTTAGTTGCGGAAGGCGAGAAAGAAGCCGCAATCTTACGCGCTGAGGCGACTAAAATCTCGCTCCTAACTGAGGCGGAAGGTCAAGCCCAAGCGATTAAAAAGATTATCGACGCGAAACCAAACGCAGAATATTTAACGCTGCAAGGCTACGAGGCGCTTAAAGTTCTCGCCGACGGTCAAGCGACAAAAATAATCGTTCCAAATGACCTTGCTAATGTTGCCGGAATCTTTACCGCTCTATCCGAAACGCTCGACAAGAAACATAAAAAAGCATAAAGAAATAATTTTAAACTAAAAAACTCCGTGGGTTGACCAGCGGAGTTTTTTTAAATCATGGTTAGAGCAAATCTAAGTCAAACTTGTCGTATTTTTTATTCCTTGCCATAATTTCGGCCATTTCGGCATCGCGCTCAACTTTATTTTTATAATAATCCCATTTGTCAGCATAAAACTCCTCATGATATTTCCTTGCCCCCTCCTCGTCATAAATTTCGCTAAAGCCTACAAGTTCAGCATCCGCGTCGGCTTTCGCGCGTTGACGAGGGCTTTTAAATAAGTTTTTAAAACTGGTCGGCATAAACCCAGATTCCCTTATTTGCGTTTTGCGTTCGCATTGCTCAATAAAACTTTCTTCGCTTATCCCTTCAAGTTGTTGCCGTATTTTAGCCCTTTTGGCTCTTTTCATATGTTAGAAACTCCTTAGTATTTTATTGTTATTATTAATGTAATCTAAGAATTAAAAAAGCGCAATTTATTATTTATCTATAATAATTATAATTTAATTTAGTTTTATAAGTTTATTTAAAATTCTAGGCTCAGTAAGTAGCGCGCCGGCGCCGGTTATAACCGCGTTTAGGCTGTCCTCATTTAAAACGACGCCGCAAGAAAACCGCGATTCAAGAAATTCTTTAAGTCCTGCCGTTTGCGAGCCCGTTCCGAAAACGAAAACGCGCCCCTTTCGAACCTCATTTGCCTCCTCGATTGGCGCCTCGCCGAGCATCTCAAGCCCGATGCCCGCAACTTTATTATAATAAGGTAGAATTGCCTCGATTGTGTCCTCGCCGGTTATTACGATTTGGGTTTTCTCACCCGCGCCTGAAACCTCGCCCGCGCCCGCGCGACTATCCTCGCCGCTCGCCGCCATAACCGAAACGGAAATTTGGTCGCGTTTTATTAAAGTCGCCGTTTCTTCGCGGATTAGTTTCGCGTCGGCGTCCGTTAACTTAGCTTTCTTTTTCTCTTCTATATAGTTTTTAATGGCGTCGGTTAAGGCTTCGCCGCCCTCTTCGATTGTTCCGCCGTCCTTTATCTCGAAGTTCGAAACAAACCCGAAGTCTGTCCAGTTCTCCGTTAAGTTTATCGCTAATAACGCGGGTTCAAAGTCCGCCCCTAACGCAAACGCCCCCGCAAGAACGGACTTAACGAACGAAACCTCCCCAAACCCAACGGCGTATAACAACGCCTTAATTTCCCGTAAGTTCGTTTCGTCAAAACTGGAAGGAACCGCAACAAGAACATCTTGATGCAAAATAATATTGTCTTTTAATATATCAGCCAAAAACTCCGCGCTAAGCGCAATAGGAATGGGCTCGTTAACGATAATCCCCTCGCCTCGTCGATAAAGCATAACCCGCCCGCTCTCGAAAGTAATTGCATAATTCATACCTAATTATAACAACTGACTTGCGCGCACGCAAACAGAAGTTGCGGAACTCTTGCAATTTTAAAAATCTTATGTTATCATCATAATATGAATACAATGGATCGAACTTCGCGCCGTTCGCGGATAACTGCGCAAGCCGACAACCTTAACCAAGCGCTTGCGGTTATCGAGGAACGCATAAAAAACGAAAGCGACGCGCCAAAAGCGCAAGAACGAATGAGTTTAATTAGGACTGCGCCGCACGCAATCGCGGAAGAGGAGGAATTGCCGGGCGTTTGGAAAAAACGCGTCGTCGTTATAACGGGGGCGTCGAGCGGAATCGGGCTCGCAACCGCGCGCCATTTCTCGCTTTATGCTGATATTGTTTATAATTTGGGCTTATCCAAACAAGCCGACGACAGCATAAACTTTATAAAATGCGACATAACAAACGCCGACGAAGTTATCGCCGCAATCGAAAAAATTTACCGAAAAGAGGGTCAAATCGATATTCTTATAAATAACGCGGGCGTTGGGCATTCGGGTAGCGTTGAATCCACGCGAACCGAGGACGTCAAACGCATAATGGACGTTAACTTTATTGGCGCGATGACTGCTATTTCGGCGGTAGTCCCATTCATGCGCGAGGCTAACCGCGGGACGATCATAAATATCGCCTGCCATTCTGCGTTAAAGCCCCTTCCATTCCAAGCCGTTTATTCCGCCTCTAAATCTGCGCTATATTCTGCGAGTAATTCCCTGCGCGCGGAAGTTCGCCCATTTAAAATCAAGGTTATGACGGTTGTTGTCGGGTACGCGAAAACTGATTTTACCGAAAACCGTATAAAAAACGACCAAAACGATAAGGCCTATAAATATCGAATCTCGAAACAACTCGGCGCTTGCGAGTTCGCGGAACAAAACGGCCTTACTCCTGAATACATCGCCGGAAAACTCTTTAAACTCTCGAACTATCAAGGAAATCCTCGCCCGCTTATAATCCTCGGCGCAAAAGAAAACATAAAACATTTCATCTCGCGGTTCTTACCGTCGCGCTTCCTAATAAAACGCGGTTAATGCAACACTGCCCTCGCCAATTACAATAAACGCGGTTAATTCCGCGTTTTTCTTCGCATTTAATTTAATATATGGAGTTGCTCACGCTTTACGCCGCCGATAAGGCGGAATTTTATATATCGAAAGCTGAGCTCTCGTTTTCGGCAGGCGACTTTGTTGTTGCGAAACGATACGCCGAGTCCGCGCTAAAATACGCGGGGACAAAAGAAAAAATTTGCGCAATAAAAATGTTCGTCGCTAAATGCTTGACCGCAATGGGCGAATTCGAGCCTAGCAACGCGATTTACCGAAGTTTAATCGACGAGGATTGTTATCTCCCGCCGATTGTTATGGGGTTAATGCACAACAACTTAGCCGCAGATAAACCCGAAAAGGCGCGCAAAAACTTAGAACTTGTTAAGATTTTTAGAAAATAATTTTAAATAGACAACTGCGCGCACGGCAAGTTAATATAAAGCGATGGAAAAAATCGAAATTGCAAGAATTTTAAAACCGCGCGGGCTTAGGGGGGAACTAAAATGCGCGGTTCTTTTTAATAAAATTGATATTAAAGATAAAACGGTCTTTATTGACGAAAAGCCTTTTAAGGTTCTCTCGGCGAGTGTCCAAAACGGGTTTTTGTTTATTATGTTAGAAGGTGTTTCACTCGAAATCGCCGAAAAACTTCGCGATAAAATTATTTCCATTCCCGCAAGCGAAGTTAAGTTAGAGCGCGACGAAATTTTAACGAGCGATTTAATTGGGTTCGCGGTCGTCGGCGACAAGGGAAAGAATTTCGGGCGCGTTATCGGGTTCGATTTTATAGGCGATAGCGATATTATAATAACGCCGCTCGCCCAAATTCCGAACGAAGATTTTTTCGTCCTCGAAACGAACATGGCGACGAAAACAATAACCGTCAACGAAGATGCCCTCGACGAGATAACGGTTTTATAACGCGAGAAGTTGCTCTTCTTGCTTAATTTCGTTAATAACCTCGTTTATCCGCGCGCTTAAATTAAAGATATAACGTTGGCGCTCTATTTCGGTGAGGGTTGCTAACTTTCCTTTATCGAGAAGCTTCGTCAACGCCGAAACGCCCGCGAAATAAGCCGCGCGAACCGCGTTATAAAATTCGCGTTCGCCCTCGCCCGCGCCGATTTGCTCCCGCGTTTTCATGACGAGGAATTCCGTTGCCTCGCGCCCTTTTACTTCCTCCCGTTCCTTAATTTTATCCTCCCAAAACCCACCCGCGAGGCGCGAAAACGCCAACCTTGCGTTAGCCCTAACTTCGCCTAATTTTGCGCTCATAAAACAAAAACCCCCAAAATTCATTTTTTGTGGTTTTCTTTTGTTTTTCGTATATTTGTCTTTCTTGACGCGCTTCTTTTGATTATTGGTTAACCGTATCATAAACTGGAAGTTCTTGTCCAACACTTTCTTTCATTGTTTTAGCTATCTCTTTTATCACCTTGTCTTTAAAATCAACTCGCTTAAATAGGATAAAGAAGATAACCGCGCAATAAATGCCCGTAAAGAACCAAGTCGTAAGCCCGTTTAAGCACATTCCAGTAAAACCCAAAACGCCAACTAGCAGCGCGCAAGAAATTCGCGTCATAAGTTCAATGATGCCCCCGGGGATTGTCCATTTGCTTTGCCCAATACCTTGAAGCGCGTTGCGGAAAACGACAATCGCGCCCAAAAAGACATAGGCAATCCCGCTAATTTTTAAATATTGCGATGCAAACCCAAGCATCGCCGCACGATCAACCTCCCCGCTATCGCCACCAGCGACAAGCGAAACGAGCGGCTCTGAAAATAATAAGAAAATCGCATAAAACAGGAGCGCAAGGACAATCGCCAAAACCGACGCTATTTTTATCCCGCTTTTTATCCGTTCGCGGTTTCTTGCGCCGTAATTTTGCCCAACATAAACCGCAATCATCGAGCCAATACTTACTAAAACAGTTATTGCGAACCCTTCGAGTTTCGTCGCGGCAACAAACGCAACATTATAAACTTCGCCGAGTGTGTTTAGCGCAGTTTGGACGCAAATCCCGCCGATTGCGATAAGCACGTTTTGGAACGACATAGGTAGCCCTATGCTAAGTTCCGCCTTCATAGTCGCCCAATCCGGTTTAAAGTCCGCCTTTTTAAGCCTAAATATAGGATATTTAACGAACATATAAATCGCCGATAAGATAGTTGCGATCGCTTGTGAAATCAGCGTCGCAATCGCAGCCCCGGAAACGCCCATTTTAAAAACCGTTATAAAAAGTAAATCCAGCCCGATGTTTATAACAACCGCAATCATTAAAAACCAAAGCGGCGCGCGGCTGTCGCCTATCGCGCGGAGCATATTCGCGAAAAGGTTATAAAACATTGTTATTAAAGTTCCGGCATAAATCCAAATTAAATAATTAAACGCATACGGCATCAACGTTTCTTTTGTTTGCATTAAAGTCAGCATGGGTTTCGCGAAAACGCAAGCGATAACCGTTATAATAACGCCGATTATTACAGTCAACATAAGCCCCTGCGCGAACGAACGTCGAACGCCGAATTCGTCTTTTGCGCCGAATTTTTGGGCGGTATAAACCGAAAACCCGACGAGCAGCCCGACCGAGAAATTTAAAACGAGCGAAACGAGCCAACCCGTTGCCCCAACCCCAGCGAACGCAAAATCTCCGATTGTGTATCCGATTATAATCGTATCCGCGAGGTTATAAAATTGTTGCGCGACGTTCCCGATTAAAATCGGCAACAAAAACAGGAGCATAACTTTAAGGGGGCTCCCCGCGGTTAAGTCCTGCGTTTTTTTGATTTTTTTAAGGTCATTCATAAGCGTAAAAGCCCTTTTCTATCAATTATATTATATGTATAATATCCAATTTCGAAACACAACTACTATTTACTTCATATAAACGGTTCCGAGTAAAATCGCCCAAACGATAATCCAAACAGCGAGCGCGAAAAGCAGCGCAAAACAAACCCATTGCTTTACCCGCCATTGTTTAACCCTAGTCCAAGCCTCTATAAAATATTTTTTATCGCGATACCAACGTTCCTCTCGGTTTTTAATGGCGAATTGCTCCCAAACTATCGAGAATACAAGCCAAACAACAATCGACATCATACAAAGAACCGGAAACGTTGCGATGCCCTCCATTTTTGATGAAAAATTCAACATATCCCTATTAACGCCGTTTGTCCAAATAAATAAGGGATTTAAAGCCGTCGCATAAAGCCAAGGCCCGAAAAGCATCGCGAGAACCATTGGGAAAATGTTAAAAACGCGAACCTTAATTAGCCCAGAACTAAATAAATACAACGCGCCTATAAGCAAGCCCGAATGCCAAAGTGTTGAACTTAATCTATCGTAAGAAAACGCGGTTTGGTTTGGTTCTTGATAGAAACTATAATAAGTAATTAGCGTTGCGGTTGAAGCGATTATAGCGGCTACTGCGAGGAAACACGCCCAAAAGTTAAATGTTTTCTCTTTTTTTGCGAAAAGCGCTAAGAACAATAATCCATACATAGAAAAATGGCAATAACTCCCGAGCCAAACTAAATTATTAGGCAAAGCCGCCGTCGCGTCCGGGCTTTTAAAGGCGTCGTTAAAGAGCCTGCTAACGGATATCGCGTAAGAAATTAAAATAATAACCGTAAAAACCTTGCGTTTATCGAATTTTGTGAACTTCAACCCAATAAGTAATCCCGCAGTAAAAACCGCCAAGCAGATTACGTAAATAATCATTCCTGCGCTCCACATATCATTAGTTCTCCTTCTCTTTTGTTTTTTTATATTTTTTGGCGGAAGAGACAGGATTTGAACCTGCGATGGCTTGCACCATAAGCGCTTTCCAAGCGCTCGCACTAGACCGCTATGCGACTCTTCCCGACATTAAATTGATTATATTGCGTTATAAAATTTATGTCAATAAGGTTATTCCTAAAAGTCCTGCCCCCGCAATCATCGCGCCGTTATCGCCCGTTAGTTCCGCGGCGGGCAAGTAAAGCCGCGCGCCGAACGCCTTGCAAACCTTTTCCGCAGCGGCGCAGAGCCGCCAGTTCGCGGAAACTCCGCCACAAAGGCAAACGGTTTTAATCCCAGTCTTTCTTATATATTGCCCAATTTTCGTTATTAGTTGCTCTATCGCCTCGGCCTCGAAACTCGAGCAAATAAACGGCAAGTCTATCTCCTCGCCTTTTTGTTTTTTCGTATTGACGTAATTTAAAACCGCAGTTTTAAGCCCAGAGAACGATATTTCGGTTTTTAAAAAATTCGTTTGGGTAAAGCGCATAAGCTCGCCCTCGTATTCCTCGGCGATTTTCGAAACTTTTGGCCCGCCGGGATATTCGAGCCCTAAAACTTTCGCGACTTTATCGAACGCTTCCCCACAAGCGTCATCTTGGGTCGCCGCCAAAAGAGAGGCGTTAAACTTTCCGTCGACTTCATAAATCGAGGTATGCCCGCCCGAAACGACAACCGCCAAGCAAGGCGGAACTAAGTTTTTATTCGATAAAAACACCGACGCGATATGCCCCGCGATATGGTTTATTTGTTTGAACGGAACATTAAGCGCGTTCGCAAGGCTCGCCCCAAAAACACGCCCAACCATAACCGCGCCCGGAAGTCCGGGTTCGGTTGTCGCGCAAACCGCAGTTATATCGCCGCTTTTTATGCCCGCGATTTTAAGCGCCTCGTTAAAGCAAGGAACAATCGCCCCGACATGATTTCGCGATGCAATCTCGGGAACAACGCCCCCATAGCGCGCATGGATATCGATTTGGCTCGCGATAACGTTAGATAAAATATCCCCATAGCCCGAAACAACCGCGACGCTAGTTTCGTCGCAACTCGTTTCAACGCCAAGAAAATAGGTTTCATTCTTCATCTTGCTGCCCCTTTAGGAGGAACGCGTCGCTGAAAATTTTTAAGTCGCCGTCGAGGACTTTTTGAACGTTGCTGGTTTCAGCTCCTGTTCGATGGTCCTTCGCGAGCGTATACGGACAAAGGACATAACTGCGGATTTGGCTGCCCCATTCGATTTTTTGTTGGATTGGTTGGAGGTTTCTGAGTTTTCGGCGCTCGTTTTCGTAGTGGAGGAACTCTAATTTCGAGATTAAGTTTTGCATAGCAGTTTCGCGGTTTTGGATTTGGCTGCGGCCGTTTTGGCAAGTGCAAACCGTACCTGTCGGAATGTGGGTTATGCGAACCGCGGATTCAGTTCGGTTGATGTGCTGTCCGCCCGCGCCCGACGCCCGATAAACATCAATTCGAAGGTCTTTATCCTCGATTTTAAGTTCGGTTTTCTCGATAAGGGGCACTACTTCAACCGCGCAAAAACTCGTATGCCTCCGCGCGTTCGCGTCGAACGGAGAAATCCTAACGAGCCGATGAACGCCCGCCTCGCTTTTTAAAATCCCATAAGCGTTAACGCCTGAAACGGAAATCGACGCGAATTTTATGCCCGCGCCATCGCCTTCGAGTTCGTCAGTTATCTCATAACTAAACCCCTCGCTCTCGGCGAACCGAGTTTGCATTCGAAGGACCATCTCAGCCCAATCTTGCGCCTCTGTTCCGCCAGCTCCGGCGGTTATATTTATATTGCAATCGCAACCGTCGTATTTCCCGTTAAGCAAAGTCGAGATATAAAATTTATTAAAGTCGTTTTCTAACCTAGTTTTCTCGTCTTTAAGTTCCGCCTCCTCGCAAACCTTTTCGAGTTCCGTAAAATCTTTCATATCGCGAGAAAGATTTTCGAAAGTTTGGGTGAAATCTTCTAGCGATTTAATTTTCTTATTTATAACTTGATTATTCCAATCGTTTTCTTGTTGTTTTTTAAGCGCAAAAAGTTCCGCGGCTTTTTTATCATATTCCCCGCGAATTTCGTTAAGTTTTAAAATCTCGTCTTCAAACATCAGCCCATTATACTTTTATTTGCGCCGTTTGTCTATAAGATATAGCGCAAAGCTAGCTCCGATATAAACGACCGAGAGCAAAACAATCCAAAACGCACACATCCAGCCCGTTAAATCATAATCCATGAAGAAATACGGGAAGCGCGTAGAGCCGGTTTTAACGCCGTCGACGTCGATTGTTGGGAAAACCGACGCGCCGGTTAGCCCGAAGATTGTCGCGAGAATAAGATAAATAACCGGAATAATCGCGAAAAGGAATGGGTCGGTGCGTTTAAGCGCGCGCCCTTTCGAGAACATAATATAATCCGCGAGCATTAAAAGCGGCGTTATAAAATGAACGCCAAGGTTCGCGAATGTCCAAAGTTCTGCCGTCCGCCCTTCCGTTATATAGGCGGGCATAAGCATCGCCCAAAACACGCAAAACGTTAGCATTATCGCGACTAAAAACATAGCCGAAAGGCGCGAGTTAAAGCCCGTTTCGCCCCGTCGCCCGTCTTTTTTATAAGCGATTGCTGTTTTAATTGTTAAATAGCCAAATAATCCTAAAATTAAAATGTTGCTTTGGATTGTGTAATAAAAGAAACTAACGGGAGTGAACTCGCCGCTAAAAACGCCAACCGTATCTAAAAGCCCAGCTAAAACAATAACGAACGCCGCAGCTCTAAAAATTAGCGCAAAAAGTCTATCTTTAATCATAATGCTTATTATAGTCCGCAAAAAGAAAAACGCAAACTAACTTTGCGCTTTTTCCTAAAAATTTATTTCTTGCTCGCGGTTTTTGCGAGTTTCGCTTGTTTCTTTCGGTAATCTTTAACCGCTTCCGCGATTGCCTCTTGCGCGAGAACCGAGCAATGAATTTTAATATCTGGAAGCCCGCCGAGCGCATCGACAACGTCTTTATTCGAAACTTTAAGCGCCTCGTCGAGCGTTTTCCCCTTAATCATATCGCAAGCGATATCCGTCGAGGCGATCGCGGAAACGCAGCCGAAAGTTTTAAACTTCGCGTCTATGATTTTCTCATTCTCAATTTTTAGATAAATCCGCATGATGTCGCCGCAACGCGCGTTGCCGACTTGACCGACGCCGTCCGCGCCCTTAATCATGCCTGCGTTTTTCGCTTCCTCGAAGCGTTTCATAACTGTTTTATTATACATATTCCCTCCTTATTTCTTTGTTTTCTCGGCTTTATGAACCGAAAGCGGGCTCATTCCGCGCAATTTTTTAATGATTTTAACGAGGTTTTCGACAACATAATCTAACTCTTCCTTAGTCGTAGAGCGCGAGAGACTAAACCTAACGCTGCCGTTAATAAGTTCGTCAGCAACGCCCATCGCGGTTAGAACATGGCTACGTTCAAGCGTTCCGGAATTACAAGCCGAGCCCGTAGACGCCGCAACACCAATCATATCAAGCATCATCAAAATGCTCTCGCCTTCAACGCCGCCGAACGAAAAGTTAACGTTGTTGGCGAGGCGTTGGCTTGGGTGTCCATTTAATTTAACGGCTTCGATTTTAGTTTGAATTTCATTTATAAAATAATCGCGGAGGGTTTTTAGTCGCGTATT
>JAISHI010000005.1 GCA_031262595.1 Christensenellaceae bacterium
AAGGATTTCTTGCATCCGCGCGTGATATTTTTCTTTATCTGTTTGCTCGCGGTATGCCTCAACCGCGCCACCTTTACTCGCGTTAAGAACGCGGATTTGCAGCGCGCACTCGTCGGCAACGCGCCCCATAAGCCCGCCCATCGCATCAATTTCGAAAACAAGATGCGATTTCGCGGGCCCGCCGATTGATGGATTGCAAGGCATAAAGCCAATATTTTTTTTAGTTAGTGTAAGCATAGCGGTTTTCGAACCCAATCGCGCAGCCGAAAAAGCCGCCTCAACGCCAGCGTGCCCAGCGCCGATTACGACGACATCGAAAACGTCGTTATGCTTAGGAATTGTTGAATAATTCGGACGCGCCAAGGCACTAAATGCCTTTCGGGCTCTTTTCGGTTCAAAACCTCGGTTTTCTCGGTCATTTACTAGGGTAAACTTCCTCGAAAGCCCTCGATTTTGCCCTCGAAAATAGCCTCGAAATTCATTTCCCGACTTAATCAACAATTCCTTGAAATCTTGCATAGTTTCGATTATAATATAAGTTAATGGAAAAAACAATCGTCGGAATTGCAACGCCGCTAGGGGTCGGCGGAATCGGTATCGTTCGCATAAGCGGAGGCGATGCGCTTTTAATTGCGCGGAAAATGGTTGATAAAGATTTAACTCCGCGCGTTGCGACGCTTTGCTCCGTTTCGGTTGGCGAGGTTCGCGACGAGGTGATTGCGATTTATTTCGCAGCTCCTAACAGTTATACCGGCGAGGACGTTATCGAAATTCAAGCGCACGGCAACCCATTACTCCTTAAAAAAATCGTTGAAGGCGCGGTTAATCTCGGCGCGCGCGTCGCTACCGCAGGCGAGTTTACGAAGCGCGCGTTCCTTAACGGAAAGGTTGCGCTAGATCGGGCGGAGAGCGTCGCGGACATAATAAACGCCGAGAGCGAAGCCGAACTTAAAACCGCGAGCCGCGCCTTTTCGGGCGTTATTGCGAGCGCGATTTCGCCGATTGAAAGTCTGCTTTTCGACCTTCGAGCGAGCGTTGAGGCTATGCTGGATTACCCCGAGAGTATCGAGATAGAAACGGAAACTGCGAAAATTAAATCGAGCATAAATGATATAAAAAAACGAGTGGAAACCCTCATCGCGAGTGCGCAAACAGGCGCAGTTATCCGCGACGGAATTCGTGTCGTAATCGTAGGGAAACCCAATGTAGGCAAATCTACGCTGTTTAACGTGATGCTCGGGGTCGAGAGGAGCATAATTACCGACATTTCAGGCACTACGACGGACATTATTAGCGAAACGTTTTTTATCGATGGCGTTAAGATTTGTCTCGTGGATACGGCGGGAATTCGCACGACGAAAAACGTTATCGAACGGTTTGGAGTCGAGCGCAGTCACGACGCAATCGACGGCGCGGATCTCGTTTTAGCGGTGTTCGATTCGAGCGTGGAGATCGACGAGTTCGACGTGGAAATCATAAAACTTATTAGGGATAAAAATAAAATCGTCGTTTTAAATAAGCAAGACCTAACCGAAAAAAAATGTTGGAACGCTATCGATTTTGGATCGGGCGAGATTATAAAAGTTAGCGCAAAACTTAGCGGCGCGGAAACGGTTAAGAAAAAAATCGCCGAAAAAATCGCGGGGCTAAACATAAACGGCGACGCGGTTTATATAACGAATAAACGCCACGAGGACTTATTAAAAAGCGCGCTTAAAAATCTAAACGATCTTGATTTCGATAAAATGGATTTATTGGCGTCTGGGCTACTTCAAGTTCAAAATTTAATAGGCGAGATAACGGGCAGCAATATAACGGAAAAAACGCTGGACGCAATTTTCTCGAAGTTTTGTCTAGGGAAATAAATTTAGGGAATAAAAAACTCTCAGCCTTGAGCCGAGAGTTTTAAGATTGTTTCGAAGTCGTCGTCGGGCGCAACAATACAGTTATGATTTTCGCCGCATTTTTCGCAAACGTATCTAATTTGCGTTCCTTTTTTCGCGTTAACTATGCCAATCGGCCGCATTATCCCGCGGCAATCATTAGCCCGATCTCCCGGAAAGATATCGACATGTAAACTCGAAAGGCATTTATTACAATGGTCGCGGCTGGAGGATTTTAAGGTAGGAACATCCGCGCCGCAAGCCGCGCAGGTAAATGAATTATCGTTTTTTGTAAATTTCTTCATAACGAATTATGCGGTTAGCCCATCGAGCTTCTCGATAAGGTCGTTATATTTCGCGAAGGTTTTAAACTTGAATTGTAATGGATGGGTCGAACCTTTTTCGAGAGTTTTACTGGATTCGGTTAGGGGAGTCGTCGAAAAATACCAAGTTTGGGCCGTCCAACCCGATTTATCGCCATCGATTAGGATATAAAGCGTTGTTATAACGTTCGTAGCTCCCTCGATCGCTGGGCAAAGTTCGTAGGTGCCGTCGTTGCTTTCCTTAACTTGATAAGGGCTGTTGTTGTTAAACGCCAAGCCTAGGTAAGTATAATTGCTGCTTTGGAGCGCAGATTCCGTCGTGAAGTTATTGTCCGTTCGCTTCGTTAGTTTCTCGTCCTCATTATCGAAACCCGAGAAAATCGAAACGAGTTTGCTTGTTTTTTGCGAGTTATTTAGAATCTCGATAATCTCGGCGATTTGCTTTTGCGCGAAAGGGTTGTCGTTGTTGTTTTCGCGCGCGAACGCGCTTTTACCGTCCGTAAAATAAGCGAGTTTATAGACGCTTTCGGTTTTTATTTCATGCGAATAATCAACTCTTATAATCGCGAAAATGCCCGTTATAACGCCGAGCGCAACGATAATCGTCGCGAGCGTTATCGAGGTTATAATAATCGCGAATGAGGTTGCGCTGCGTTTAATTTTTATTTTTGGCGCAACTTTTTTCGTTTCTTCGGGTTTAACTTGTTCTATCTTTTCTTCTTCGGTTTTATTTTGTTCCATCTTTCGTCTCCTTTTTTGCGCGAGGCTTTTTCGCAGGTTTTTCGGCGGTCGGCGCTTTTTCTTTCTTTTTAGGGTAAAGTGTTTCGGCGTAACTTTCGAGGTTATCAAGGTTTGGGCTTATGCGTGGCAACTCGCCGAACTCGCGCGCAAACTTCCTCGCAACCTCAAAATTCGATTTTAACTTATCTTTTTTATCTTGCGTTATAAGCCCGCTTTCTAAAAACATATCCGCCATCTCGTTGCGTTGCTTTTCCTCAGCGTCGATAGTTTCAAGGATTTTTGCGAGTTTGTCGGCATCCTCTTGTTTTTTGTCGGCGGCGGCGCGCTCGTTCATAAGGCGCAAAACTTCGTCTTTGTTTTTGCCGCCAAGAATATTATCAATATCCGCCGCGTAAATCGTTTCGCATTCAAGCAAAACCTCGACCATAACTTCGATTGCGGCTTTCTTATCTTTAACGATTTTATGTGCCGTCCCATGTGCGGTCGTTATTAAAGCCTTAATCTCGGCGTCGATAACAGATTGAAGGCTCTCGCTCATATGGTTGTCGTTATAAAGCCGCAGCGCAACCTCTTCCTCAGCGTCGTAATATAGCGGCCCTAATTTCTCGCTCATGCCCCAAGCCTTAACCATTTTCGAGGCGAGGTTTGTCGCGACTTTAATGTCGTTAGATGCGCCGCTCGTTATGTCGCCGATGAAAATCTCTTCCGCCGCGCGCCCGCCGAGCATCATCGCGAGCCTTGCCTCTAACGCGGATTTCGTTTGGTGTTTAGTTTTATCCTCGTTGTCGTTTGTTAAAGTATAGCCCGCAGCCATGCCGCGCGGAATAATCGAAACTTCTTGAACCGTTCTGTCGTCTTGAAGGAGCCGCGCAACAACCGCGTGCCCAGCCTCATGATAAGCCGTTATGCGCTTGTCGTCCTCGGTTATGATGCGCGATTTCTTTTGCGGCCCGAGTAAAACCTTATTTATGCCCTCTAAAATGTCTTGCATAGTTATTTTCGCGTGCCCTTTCGTAGCGGAAAGAATCGCGGATTCGTTTAAAAGGTTCTCGATATCCGCGCCAGTAAACCCGCTTGTTATGCCTGCGACGCGTTTTAGGTCAACCCCGTCGGCGAGCGGTTTATTTTTCGCGTGAACTTTAAGGATTTGTTCGCGCCCCTTAACGTCAGGAATTTGAACAATGATTTGCCTGTCGAAACGGCCGGGGCGGAGGAGCGCTTGGTCGAGAACGTCTGGGCGGTTTGTTGCGGCGAGAACGATAACGCCCTCGCTTTTCGTAAAGCCGTCCATTTGAACGAGAAGTTGGTTAAGCGTCTGCTCGTTTTCTTCGCTAACGCCGGAACTCCCGACCCCACGCATACGCGCGATAGAATCTATCTCGTCGATGAAGATGATACAAGGCGCGGCGGCTTTTGCGTCCTTAAATAGGTCGCGCATACGGCTAGGCCCAACGCCGACTAACATTTCGCTGAAATCGCTGCCCGAAACCGAGAAGAACGGAACGCCAGCCTCGCCAGCTATTGCTTTCGCGAGCAAGGTTTTGCCCGTTCCCGGTTGCCCAACAAGCAAGCAACCTTTCGGGATTCGCGCGCCTAAATCTAGATATTTTTTAGGGTTTTTAAGGAAGTCAACGAGTTCGCTCACTTGCTCTTTTTCCTCGTCGATTCCAGCAACATCCGCGAAACGCACAGGCGAGTTCATAACAACTGTCGCGCGGTTTCTGCCCATATTCGAAATTCCGCTTCCGCGCCCAGAAAATCCGCGCCAAATAAAGAAAATTAAAAGCAGCATTCCAAGTAGCGAAATAATCGGAATCGCGATATCCCAAAAGTTCCCAGCAACCGGCACGGTCGTCATTTTAATAACGGTTTTCTTTTGAGCGGGGTCGGTGATTGATTCGTTTGCCGCGTTCGCCCAGCGGTTTTGCGCGTCGATTAAATCGGTAATCGCGTAATAATCGTTAGCGTAAACAACCCCGTCGGCGTTTTTCTTTGGGTTTGCGTTAAAATCGTCTATGACTAAAATGTTGGCTTTATCCGCGCTCTTTTTCGCGAAATAAAAGTTATTTCCTTGTTGATAAACCGCTAGGATTTGGGTTTCTTTTGCGTCGCTAAACTCATAACCGTTTCCGGTTGTGTTATTCTCCGCGCCGACGAGTTGCATAAACTCGGTTCGCGAAACAACAGGCACCTTCGACCCGCCGCTAACCATCGAAAACAATAAATAAATAACAACAACGCCGATAAGCAAATACCAAACATTAAAACCTTTTCGAGCCGGCACTGGTTGGTTCGCGACCGGCGGGTTATTCCTAGGGTTTTGTTCTTCGTTCAAAATAAAATCTCCTTCCTTAATATACAAAGAAGAGTATAACCAATAATTTTCTTTCGCGCAAGGTGAAATTGCGCTTTAATTATTAACCAACCGCGAGATGTCCTCGACGGCTCGCTTTATGCGCGGAACGTTGTTTTTTATGTCCATAGTTATTTTGTTGCGGGCGTGCATCGCGCTCGTGTGGTCTTTTTGTCCGAAAATTAGGGCGATGTTCGAGAGCGGCATCGAGATTTTTTCGTCGATTAAATAAATCGCAATCATTCGCGGCTCAACAATCTCTTTTTTGCGCGAACGGCTTTTAATTTCCTCAGTCGTTATCGAGAAATATTTA
>JAISHI010000021.1 GCA_031262595.1 Christensenellaceae bacterium
ATCGCGGAGCGCGAGATGCTTGCGGGCGTTAAAAGGCTTGGGGTTGCGGTTTCGGGCGGCGAGGACAGCGTTTGCCTGTTGCATTTTTTAAGCGAACTCTCGGGCGCGCTTGAAATTGAGATTGTTGCGCTTCATGTTAACCATAAAATCCGCGAAACGGCGGAGCGCGACGCGCGTTTTGTCCAAAAACTTTGCCGCGAGCTCGACGTTGAGTGCAAGGTTGCAAACGTTGACGTTCCCGCTTTCGCGAAAGAAAATAAGTTAGGAACCGAGGCGGCGGCGCGGATTTTAAGATATAACGCGTTCGAAGAAATGGCGAAAAAGCATAAACTTGATAAAATCGCCTTGGCGCACCACCAAGCCGACCAAGCGGAAACCGTTCTACTTCACATTTTGCGCGGCTCTGGGCTTTCCGGCGCGCAAGGAATGGAGGCGGTTCGCGGGATTTTCATTAGGCCGCTGCTTAAAACCGCAAAACAAGATATCATTAAATATAACTACGAAAACGGCTTGAAACACGTAGACGACGAAACAAACGCCGATAATAATTACGCGCGAAACTTCCTCCGCAACGAAATCTTTCCGCTTTTAAAGAAGCAATGGCGCGGAATTGAGGCAACGCTCTCGAACTTCGCGGAAATCGCGCGCGAGGATAACGAGTTTATAAGCGGTTTAGTTCCAACGAACGAGATTATTAGGAGCGGCAACAACGTTAAGATTCCGCTCGCTTGGTTCGAGTTTAAGCCTTCTATTATAAACCGTGTTATCGCGGAGGCGTTCGCGAAACTCGTTGGGGCTACCGATTTAGAATCTAAACATATCGCGCTCGTTATCGAAACCGCAAAAAACGGCGAGAATGGCGCGAAAATTGACTTACCGAAGGGCGTTCGCGCAATTAAGGAATACGAATGTCTAACCTTAGTTAAAAAAGAAGAGCCGAAACCGACGGAGCTTACATACAGTTTTAAAGTCGGGAAGATTTCTATCCCGAATTTCGGCGTTATCATGACGACAAAAACCGTTTCATATCGCGACGCCTCGAATCGCGGGCTTATGGTCGTTGATGCGGATAAACTTCCTAAGAATGCGAAATGGCGCTTTAGAAAAGACGGCGACGTTTTTACGAAATTCGGCGGCGGAACGGCAACGGTTAATAAGTTTCTTGGTGATAAAAAAGTTCCTGCGAGGTTGCGCGATAAAATCCCGATGCTTTTCTTAGGGAACGAAGTTTTCATAATCGGCGGGCTCGAAATCAGCGACAAAGTTAAGACCGACCGCGAAACAATCGACGCGTTCGTTTTAGAATTTATCAGTGAGTAAATTCGAGCGAGCGATTTATAACAACTCTTCTGCTGACAAGCCGAATTTTTCTTTTAGTTGGTTTAAGGTGCGATAACTCGGCTCGCTAATTCCGCCCAATAAGTTCGAAACTTGGCTTTGCCGAATGCCGATAATTTCCGATAATTGCGCTTGGTTTAAATTCCGCGTGGTCATTATTTTACGCAAACGCGCGGCGAACGCGCGAGATAAAATGTTTGGTTTTGCCATAAAGACATGATACTTTGAAATTTCAATTATGTCAACAACTACTCTGAAAATTCAACGCGCTCGCTAGGGCTCTTTTTAGATATACTTATAATGATGGAATTATTAAGCATACGTGGCGCAGTCGCGAAAAGAATTGACGAATTATTAAAAGAGCGAAAGATGACGAGGTATGCTCTCTCACGCAAAGCAATAATAAACCAAGCGACGCTACATAGCATCATGTCCGGCAACTGCAAGGGTGTAAGTCTAAACACAATCTTCGTAATAGCCGAGGCGTTAGATATGTCCCTAACCGAGTTTTTTAATAGTCCGCTTTTTGATTGCGAAAACATAGAAACGAATTAAATCGATAGCGCGCAATTAAAATAATAAAAAAACTCCTTGCGGAGTTTTTGTTTACGTTTTATTTCGCTTGGGTTTGCTTTGCGACTTCTTCCGCGAAATTTTCTTCTTTCTTTTCGAGCCCTTCGCCAACTTCATAGCGAACGAAACGGCGGATTGTTAATTTCTCGCCGATTTTTGCGATTGTTTCAGCGACAATATCCTTAATCGTCTTGCTGCCGTCCTTAACAAACTCTTGGTTTAGCAGGCAGTTTTCTTTATAAAACTTCGAAACGCGGCCCTCAACCATTTTTTGCGCAACTTCGGGCTTTTTGCCTTCGTTAACGGCTTGTTTTAATAAAATTTCTTTCTCGTTTTCGATAACTGCGCTAGGAACGTCGGCCTCGCAAAGGTAGAGTGGGTTCGTTGCCGCGATTTGCATAGCAACGTCTTTTAAAAGTTCTTGGAATGGTTCGCTTTTTGCGGCGAAGTCTGTTTCGCTGTTGATTTCGACCATAACGACGATATTTCCTTTGCCTTGATGGTCATAAACGCCGATCGCGCCTTCGCTTGCGATGCGGTTGGATGCGGATTTTTTCGCCGCGCTCGCTTTTCCTTTCTCGCGGAGCAGGGCAACCGCTTTCTCGAAATCGCCGCCAACTTCGTCGAGCGCCTTTTTGCATTCAAGTACGCCAGCGCCAGTTGTTTCTTTTAATTTCATAATATCACTCATTTTTATGTTCTCCTTTAATAAATTCTAAAATAATTTTTATTATATTTAGTTCAAATAACAAACGCAATTATTTCGCGTCGGTTTCTTCGGCTTTAACTTCGGCTTTTTTCGCTGGGCGTTGTTTTTTAGCCTCGGCGTCTTCCGCGCCTGCGTCGGCTTCTTGCGCAACTTTCGTTTCGAGCGCTTCTTTCATGTCAACGCTTTCGTCCGCGCCGACTTTACGAAGTTCAACGCCTTCCTTAGCCTCGATAACGGCGTCTGCAAGGGCAGCCAAAACGAGATTTACGCTACGAACTGCATCGTCGTTGACAGGGATTATATAGTCAACATCGTCTGGGTCGCAGTTCGTATCGATTATGCCGACAACAGGAATCCCGAGCCTGCGTGCCTCGCCGATTGCGATATGTTCTTTTTTAGAATCAACAACAACCATAACGCCCGGTAATCTGTCCATTTCTGCGATACCGCGCAAGTTTTTCTCTAACTTGTCGCGCTCGTCCATAAGCCCGATAACTTCTTTTTTTGGAAGATAAGCGAACTCGCCAACCTTTTCCATATTATAAAGTTTGTTCATGCGCTCAACGCGGCTTCGAATTGTTTCGAAGTTCGTGAGCGTTCCGCCGAGCCAACGCGAGTTTACATAAAACATTCCGCAGCGCGCCGCTTCCGTTTTAATGCCTTCTTCGGCTTGTTTTTTTGTTCCAACGAAAAGAACTGTCTTTCCGCTTTTAACTTGGTCTCTGACAAACGCATAAGCCTCGTCGATGAGGACAGCGGATTGCTCCAAGTTTAGGATATGAACCTTATTTCGCGATGTGAAGATATATTTCTTCATTTTTGGGTTCCATCGCGCTTCTTGATGACCGAAATGTGCGCCGGCCTCGAGAAGTTGTTTAATTGAAATTACTGACATTTTAACCTCCTTGTTTGTCAAAGTTCGTTTAAATCCAGCGCCATAGGGCAATATTGCCCTTGCGCAACGCTTTTAGCCAACCCGCTTTAAGTTTCTTAAAGTCAAGGCAACAAGCAAAAGCGATTCCTTAACCGAATGAAATTTCGTAAGCCAATAATAACATATATTAGAAAGAAATCAAGCCTTTTCGCGGAATTTTTCGCGGATTGCCAAAACGCAGACGCGAGCGATTTTCGTTGACTTAGGCTCAGAATTTTTCTTATAATAGAGCGTGAGGAAAAAGGTAATAACGCTGTTTTTGGTGCTTATTGTTGTTTGCGCGGTTATTGTCGGCGCGATTTACCTTTATTATGAGTTGAACTCGCCGCAAGACAATATTAAAGCCAATACAAAATATTATTTGCGCGAGATTGCTTGCGGGATTTTGTTTGACGACGCGGGAACGCAAATCAACCTCGCGACGAACGAAAATTCATATATCGAATTCGACGACAAAACGCAAACGGTTAAACTTTTTATAACGCAAATCGGCTCGCGCAGGGCAACGACAATCTCTTTTATCGTAACGGAAACGAAAGTTCTTAAAAAAACCATTACGCGAACGCTCGAACGCGTTTACGGGGGCGATATTGTTTCGTTGTCGCTACAAGCAACGGAAACCGAAATTAAAATCTTCGGCGACGTTTCTTATAAAGTTAAAAATGGGCCGGAGGCGCAAGTCGGCAATCCGATAAAAACCGAGATGTTGTCGCTTTTGTTCTCGATAGAGCCGCCGGCTTATCCAACGATACCGCCGATTTACTATGCGCCGAGCGACGGAGGGCAAACGAATGAATAAAATTCAAAAAGCCTTACTTATCTTCGCGATTATCGTCGTTATCGGCGTCGTTATAGCGGGCGCGATAATTTTTGGGGTTAGCGTTGCGGACGATACCATGCGAGTTAGAGGTCTTGAGAAAAACGACGGGGTTAGTAGAAAAATAGAGGAATATGAAAAATCCGCGATGCATCTTTTCGATAATAATACCTTCGACGTTAAGATTTATTTTGGCGACCAACCTCTTTTCGTTGCGATTGGAACGTATTTAATCGACGAAAAAGCAGGGGAGATAACGATGACGTTCGAGGATTGCGAATACTTTAACGGAAAAATTTTAGTTAAAGACACCGAGCCGTATCTTTTCCGTTATCAAACCAAAACTTTTAAATACGACGGCGGGGAAGTTCGTTTCATCGACCACTCAGAACAAATATATTATTTTAAATAATTAGCGCGCTTTCGTTGACGGGGATATAAATCTCCGTTTTTTCGCGAAGCTCCTTCTCGTTTTCGCAATTATTCGCGGCGATAATCGCGCAAGGACTTGTTCCGCATTCTCGCGCGAGCCGAAGCAAGTTAAACCCGCTTTCTATTTTAACTTTAATTAACATACAAATATTTATGCGCGCCCTAACGAAAAGCGTCATTTTAATAACAATCTTTGCCGTTTTGACGCGGGGTATTGGGTTTATATTTCGCGTGATTTTATCGCGGATTTTAAGCCCAGAGATGCTTGGGATTTATCAAACCGCGATGAGTGTTTTTATGGTTCTTCTAACAGTAATCGCGAGCGGCATTCCGTTCGTCATTTCCAGAGCCGTCGCGAATAAACCGAAAGACCAACAAACCTTAATAAAAACCGGATTTATAACTAGCCTTGTCGTCGCGGTTTCGCTTTGCGTTTTGGTTTTTCTATGCGCGCCGCTTTTAAAATTCGTCTTCGCGAACGAGGCTTGCGCCCCGATTTTGTTCGCGCTCTTGCCGGCGATTGTCCTGTCGTCGGTGTATACAGTTTTGCGCGCAGTTTGGTGGGGAGAGCGACGCTTCGTTTTGCTAGGAACGACGGAACTCATCGAGCAAGTTGCACGCGTTTTACTCTTCATCGCGTTCCTAGGGCTATTTAGTGGCATTTTAAGCGATGTGTCGATTACGGCTTGGTCATTTACGGCCGCAAATGTTGTGTCTGCCGCTGTTGTCGCAATTTTATTTTTAAAACTAAATAAGTTAAGTCGCGAAAAATTTTCGCCGCAAAAAAGCGACTACAAAAATCTCATAAAATCCGCCTTACCGATAACCGGCGTTCGGCTAATTACGAGCGCAACCTTTCCGTTGATTTCTATTTTGTTGCCGTTTCGGTTGATTGCGATTGGGTATTCTTCCGCTGAGGCGCTCGCGCTTTTTGGCGTTTTCGCGGGCATGGCGATGCCGCTCTTATCCGTTCCCGCAACCGTCGTTTCCGCGCTCGCAACCGCGCTTGTTCCTGACCTATCGAACGGCTTCGAAAACAATAAACGAGAGTTTTTATTTCGCCAAACGCTATCCAGTCTAAAATTTTCGATTTTCATAAACTTTTTGTTCGTTCCGATTTTTATCGCGATGGGGAACGGGCTCGGGTTATTTTTATTCGATAACGCGGCGGCGGGCGGTTTTATCCGCGCGGGCGCGATAACTGTCGTCTTTATGGGCATCGCCCAAATTTCCAGCACAGTCCTAAACAGCCTCAAACAAGAAAAGCGCGCGTCGATAAATTTCCTTTTTGGCTCGATTGCGCTGTTTTTTTGCGTTTTGTTTTTGCCGAGGTTCGTCGGGGGATATTGCATCATTATAGGCATGCTCATGTCCGCGGTTATAACGTCAATCTTAAACATTAAGTCAATCGAGAAACTTTATGGGCGCAAGTTCTTTCGCGATATATTGGGGCATTTTTTAAAACTAACTACTATATGTTGTGTCTTAATTATTCTAGGGCAAAATTTATTTTTCGTGCTTTTAAACTTCTTGCCGCTATTTTGGACTTTGGGTTTCTCGGGGATAACGCTCCTCGGGCTCTTCTATTGGCTTTGCAGGGTCTATAAGTTAGTGAAATAATTCGCATAATTCGGGCGCGGTTGCAGAAAATAGGGTATGCTTGGCGTTTTAATTAGGGTTTCGATTATTTATCTTATCGCAATCGTTATCATGCGGTTTATGGGGAAGCGGCAAATCGGCGAGATGGAGCCGTTTGAGCTCGTCATAACGCTTATTATCGCCGACCTCGCAACTATCCCTATGAGCGACCCGACGATTCCAATTTGGTATGGCGTTATTCCGCTTATTATCATGGCGGTTATTCATTATATTTTTTCCCAAATAACGAAAATCCCGAAAGTCCGCGATATTTTAAGCGGAAAGCCTGCGATTGTTATAACGCCCGACGGGATAGATTTTAAGGTTTTAAAAAGCCTAGATATTTCTTGTGAGGAACTTTTAGAGTTATTGCGCAACACAAATTTTTTCGATATCGGCGATATAAACTACGCGATTTTAGAGCGCACGGGCAAGATGACTGTTATCCCGAAATCGCGTGCAGTTCCCGCAACGCGCGGCGACCAACAAATCGTTAAACCCGAGAGCGAGGTTTTTTATACGATAATCGAGAACGGAAAAGTTATCCCGAAAAACTTGCCGTCCGCGAAACTTAATAAGGAAATTTTGTTGCGGCATTTAGGGCAGCAAGACTTAACGGAAAAGAAAATCGGGTTTTTAGTTCTTAGCGACGGCGGCAGCGGTTATATCCAAAAGCGGGGCGAGATTGGGCTTAAAGAGTTTAAACTCTTTAAAAGCGAGGGCGGAAAATGAAGCGGCTTATAATAACGATTTTGTTTTGCGCGTTTTTAACGACCTCGATTATTTTCGAGCAAACTTTTATCGATAAAACTTTCGACGGGCTTAAAGAACGGGTTGAGGTTCTTGCCGTTTCGATTGAGGAATGCGGCGAGGAGGCTATCGACACGGACGAGAATAAAAAACTCGGCGCCGAGATTTTAGATTATTGGCATGACCGCGAGAAAACGCTTTGCCTTTTAATAAAACACGCCGAACTTTTCCAAATAACCGACTCGCTTTTATATTTAAAAAACTTTATCGAGTTCGATAATAAGGAAGAAGCCTTCGTCGGGATAGAAAAAGTTAAATATTTAATCGATACGCATAACTATGTTCTCGGAACGAGTTTGCAAAATATAATTTAATTGCGGAATTATTTATATTTCGATATAATGGGATATGTTGCAATTCGTTCTAGAAAAACTTATAAGCGAACCGCGAAATAATTTAGATGCGATGGGCGTTCGCGCACCGGAACTCGAACTTTCCGTTTGCGGTTTTTATCACGAACTTAAAGGCGCGGACGGTGTTGTTATCGGCGCAAATTTCGATATTTATTATTTATCTAGCGCAATTATAAAGCGATACGGCTTAACCGTTGGCGATTTTTGCGAGTTTTTAGCGGACAACCGAAAACATATCTGCGATGTTGTTCGCGTTGTTAAAAAATGCACGCAAAACTTTGACGAGGTTTCGGGCGTTGCGCCGTTTAAGAATGTTTTATCCGGCGATTTAAAATTTATGCTTGGCGAGAAGAATATTATAAAAACTTCTAATAGGGATTTAGCGGATTTCGAGTTCGATTGCGCGGAGGCGGTAGTTATCGACGCCGATAAATTCGTTTCCGCCTCATTTAGGGGTAAAGTCGCGGAACTTCTTTTTAATGTTTTTGAAGTTAAGCGGGAAGCCTTACTAGGCTCTAACGAGATAATTATCTTACCCGATATATTTAAACTTTTCGATTTATATATCGAGAGTTTGCGTGAACTTACCGTTATAATCGACGACGAAATTAAAAAAGAGATCATGAGCGATATAACGACGCTGTTTTGTTCCGCGAAAGCGATTTCTTCCGGCGGAAGTTTAACAATTCTCGCGGGGCTCGGCGCGCAAACAACAATCGACCATAAAATTTTAACTAACAACCTCTTAATGTATGCAGATAGGGTTTTAGTTTAACGAATAATTAAACGCCAACAGCACAAAATAAAATAATGGAAAAGAATAATAAAACTTCTCATCTTTATTTTTGGCTTTTTGCGCTTTTTGCGTTTTTAGCGGTTTGTTTTTTCGCGTCGATGAGCGCGGAAGCAACGCCGAAAGTCAGCAGCGCGCGCGTTTTGGCGGCGGTAGTTTCGAGCGCGCTCGCGATTTTGTTCGGGATTTTGTCGGTTGCGCGATATTTAAGGAAAAAGACGATTGTGAATGGGCTTTTTACGACAATAACGGTTGCGACGGCGGTTTGTTTCGGGGCAGCGAAGGTTTTAGCTTATGTTTGGCGACCGACTGTTATAACGCCGACGACAAACGCGGCGATTATGACGGTTAATTCTACGGCAGCGACGACAGGCGGAACTAGCACAATGCTTTCGCTCGCGCAACTCGGGATTTTCGCGCTTTGGCTTTGTTTCGTTCTTTATATGGTCTATCTTTATGTTAAGCCTGTTAAGCGAATTGAGGCGACGCTTGATAAAATTTTAATTGGGCAACAAATCGAAAATTTAAGCGTTTCTAAAAATAAACAATATATCAGCATCGAGGAAAAGTTAAGGCTACTCGCCGATAACGCATATAAAAACGAAACTCGCGCGGAGAAGCGACGTGCAAAGGCCCGCGAACGAGCGAAGGCGCAACGCGAACTTTTATGCGAGGTTAAACAAGTTGCCGATAGCGCGGAAGAATGATATACTCTCGTTATGAGCAAACAGGTAGAAGACCTTATTAAGGACTACATACAAAAGAATAAGATTACGTATTTTAACGCAGATAATTTTGCCTCGGCGATGAGCGGGGCGCTTAGGCTCGATGAAGGCGCGATTTTGCGGTCGATTGAGGCGTTAACCGCCGACGGTTTTTTAGCGACTAGGAACGGCAAACTCATTAAATCCGCGGATTTAGGTTATAAAGTTGGCGTTATCTCGATTAACGCGAATGGGGCAGGGTTTGTTGATTTTGACGGTGCGCGCGGCGGGGATATTTTTATTTCGCCAAGCGATACGAACGGCGCGATAACAGGCGATAAGGTTTTTATTAAGCAAAAAGACGGTAAGCGCCGGGGCAATAAGCCGGCTTTCGAAGTCGTTCAAATCATTTCGCGCGGCGTTAGGAATGTTGTCGGGACTTTTATTCATGGCAAAAAAGAGGATTTTATTATCCCAGACGATGAGCGCGTTGGGAAGAATTTCGTTGTTTTAAACGGAAAGGAATATCAAGGAAAGAGCGGGCAAAAGGTTGTTGCGCGATTTTCGGGCGAACATAAGGCGCGCAAAGTTGAGATTAACGAAGTCATCGGCAGCGCGACCAAGGCCGGCAACGATATTCTATCAATAATCCGCGCGCATAACTTATATGAGGAGTTTTCGCCCGAAGTTGAAGCCGAAGCTAATAAAGTTGCGGTTGAGCCAACCGCCGCGGACATGAAAGGGCGGGTTGATTTCCGTAAAAAGTTGGTGTTCGCTTGCGACCCGTATGATTGTCGCGATCGGGACGATGCGTTGAGCCTTTGGGACAACGAGGACGGCACGCGAACGCTCGGCGTTCATATTTCCGCGGTCGAACATTACGTTAAGGCTGGCAGCGAACTCGACAAAGAAGCCTTTAAGCGCGGAACAAGCGTTTATTTTCCGGATAGAGTTTTGCCGATGATCCCAACAAAACTCTCGAACGGCGTTTGCAGCCTCGACGAGGGTAAGGACAGGTTAACGTTATCCGTTATGATAACGCTAGATAAGAAAAACAAGATTATAAAGCATGAAATCGTTAAATCCGTGATTCGTTGCGGGCGGGCGTTCGCTTATGAGGAAGTTCAAGCGGTTATTGATGACGCACCGGGCGCGCGGGCGAAAGAGAAGAAGTTCGCGCCGATGATTTTGCAGCTCGCGGAGCTAACATTACATTTCGAAAAAGAGCGGCGCGCGCGCGGGGAGGTTATTTTAACTGTTCCTGAGCCGAAAATCGTCCTCGACCCCGAAACTTTTAAAATCGTCGACGTTATCGCGCATCCGCATAACCTTTCGCATAGAATTGTCGAAACTTTTATGATCTTAGCGAATGAAGTTATCGCGGAACATTATAATAAGATGGATATGCCGTTCGTTTATCGTATCCACGAAAAACCAGACGCCATGAAAGTCCAAAACTTTTTAGGCGCGTTAACTCCGTTCGGGGTTCAGCACCACATTAGCCCCGAAAGCCCGATGGGCATAGATTATCAAGCCATGCTCGACGGAGTTGCGCCTGAAATCTTGCCGATTGTTTCAATGCTCGCGCTTCGTAGCATGCAAAAAGCGAGATATAGCGAAGTTAACGTCGGGCATTTCGGCTTAGGAAGTTCGTTTTATTGCCATTTTACAAGCCCGATCAGGCGTTATCCAGACCTCGCGATACATAGAATCATAAGCGACTTTATCGGTTCGCGCATGAGCAGCCATAAAATCGAGGAACTTAAAGAGTTCGTTGCGAGCGCGGCGGAACAATCCAGCAAGACCGAACTTAACGCGGTTCATGCCGAGCGCGACGTCAACGACCTTAAACGCGCCGAGTTTATGCATGAGCATATCGGCGAGGATTTCGACGGCGTAATAAACGGGATTAAGGATTTTGGTATCTTTGTTTACCTGCCGAATACCGTCGAGGGGTTAATCCGCATCGAAAATATGACGGGCGATACCTTTGTTTACGACGAAAAAACGTCGACGTTGCGCGGGCGAACTCGAACTTTTAAAATGGGCGACCCGATACGCGTTAAATGCGTTGCGGTAAATATGTCAAGAAAGCAGATAGAATTTACACAGATTATTTGATAATAAATCGGATTTTCTTGCCCACTTCGATATGGAAAGGATATTCGGTATAGCGGTTGCCGTCGAGGTCGGTGTAGGCGAAATCTTTTGCGATGGGTTTTTGCGTATCAACCGAAACTGTAAAGGATTTTCCTTGGAGATAGATAACGTTTTTGTTTTCGTGGATTTTACATTTGCTTTGGGCGGTTTTAACGGCGAGCCTTTCGAAAAGCCCGCATTTTTTTATTATCGCAAGGTCTAAAAGCCCGTCGCTTATGTTCGCGAGCGGCGCTGCGTTTTTTATCGTTCCGACTGTATCGCTGTTCGCGATATAGAACATGAAAATGTCCTCTTCGATTACGAGTTCGTTATCGTCTTTATCGATTATTTCGAACTTAACGCGTTGGGGTTTTAGGTTAAACGAATGAAAAATCGCCCGAGCGAGATACGCGGCTTTGCCCCAAATTTGTTTAACGCGCTTTTTATAGGTATTAACGCCGTTCGTAAACGCGCCGCCGCAAGCAACATTTATCGCGTAGTCCGTTCCGTTAACTAGGAGGGTATCAATCTCGGCGGTTTCGCCGTTTAAAATGGTTTTCGCGGCCTCTTTCGCGTTGGTTTGGGTCCCGAGATAAGTTGCGAAGTCGTTGGCTGTTCCTTTCCCGAACGCAAAAATCGGGATATCGACGTCGTTTTTAATCATCGCGTCGATGTTTTTCCCGAGCGTTCCGTCGCCGCCAACTATTACCGCAACATCGGCCTCGGGTTTCGTTGCCCAAAATTCTTGCATGGCGGTTAGGCTATGGCTTTCGAACATAAGAATGCTGGAATCTGGCGTTTGGATTTCGAGTTCATTTAAAAGTTGGAGCGCGTGGGTTTTCGCGTGCCCTTTGCCGGCGTCTGGGTTAAAAACTATAAGAATTTTTTTAATTTTTCGGCGCAAATCCGTTGATACTTCGTCGAACCGCGGACTTGCATTTCGGTCGGGGGCGTTTAAGCCCACCTCCTCATGCGCGCCTTGTTCTCCTCGTCTGAACGGATTTTCGCTCGAAAAATTGTTTTTTTTGTTCATGAACTATGCCCTCCAAAAGACCGGTTTGTTCTTTTGTGCGCGGTTGCAAACCGTTTCGTAAAGGCGGTCGGCCTTTTCGTCGATTTCTTTAAGGCGTTTATAATATGTATTCTTTGTTGGGGCGTTTTTATTTCCGCGAACGATAACGGGCGTTATAGAATTCGCGCAAAGAATCGCCATAAGTTCGTCCTCGCTCTCGTCGATGCAAAGCAGGTTTGAGTAAGGCAATGAGTTATTTTTATAAAGTAATTCTATATCGGTTTTTGTTATGCTGAGAGTGCTATGAAGGGCTATCCGCGCGACTCTCGAAACCGAAAAGCGTTTCGTTGGGATATTATTTTTAAAATCCTCGAAATTCGTCGGTTTAACGTTTTCGATAAGGTTTATTAGTTCCTCGTTAACGTTATAAATTTTCGCGAGTTCGTCGTTTGTTTTCGTATTAAATAACGCAATCGCGCCGAATAGGTCGAGGTCGGGCTTGCTTGCGAGGGCTTTTAGGGTATGCGGAACAGTTTCGGGGGGGATAAAGTTCGTTATGTTTATGTTATTGAAATGAACGGCATCGTTTAAGGCAACGCGCAGGCTCGTTGCGCTTGTGAATCCATTTTTAAGCGCGGTATCGTTATGCTCGCCGCCGACGCGCATTATCGGAACAGGAACTATCGGGCTTTTTAGGCGGTTTAGTTCTTTAAGGTATTCGATTGCGAGGATGTTATTGCTGCCGCGCATAACGGAGGCGATAATTTCGCTGGGAATTTCGGGCAGGAGTTTTTTAACGACCTCTATCCGCGCATTTTCGAAACTTATGCCTTGTTTTATATGCTGTTTTATATATTTGTCGAAGTCGATTTTGTTTGCAGTTTGAACGTAGGCGATTGCTTTAAGTAGTCCGAGGTTCGTTTCCTCCGCGCCGAAGATAAGATGGGAAACGAACGGAAACGACGCCGCGATTTGGACGCCTGCTTTTGCGAAAACTTCGGCGTTGCCCGTCGCGAACGCCGTCGGAATTTCTAAAACCGCCGCCGCGCCGCACTCTACCGCGCAAACCGCGCGCGTATATTTATCGATAATCGCAGGCTCGGCGCGTTGGGTAAAATTTCCGCTTTGAATGATTAAAACATGGGTGCAATCGGTTTTTCTAAACGCTTCGTCGATTATATAGGCGTGCCCGTTATGAAAAGGATTGAATTCGGCAATAATCGCCCCAATCTTAATTTTTCGGCGGCTCGGAACCGTGAAATCGCGTATCATTTGACTTTAATTTTAACATAGGCTATCGTTTAATAACAAGGAGATATTATGAACGTTTTAGTTATAAACTCGGGTTCGAGCAGCTTAAAATTCCAACTTTTAAATACTTTAACCGGCGAGATTATTAAAAAGGGGACAATCGAACGCATCGGCGAGCCGTCGTTTTGCCCGTCGCATGAGGAGGCTGTTCGCGGCGTTTTAACGCAAATCGCTGGGATAAAAATCGACGCAATCGGGCATAGGGTCGTTCAAGGCGGAGATATATTTAAAGAAAGCGTTATTATAAACGAGAAAAATTTAAGCGCAATAAGTGAACTTTCGGCTCTCGCGCCCCTGCATAACCCAGCCGCGGTTATGGGCATTCGGGCTTGCTTAACCTTGCTCCCTAACGTTAAAAACGTCGTGGTTTTCGATACCGCGTTCCATCAAACCATGCCGGAGGGCGCGCGGAATTACGCAATCCCCGAAGTCGACCGAAAAGCGGGCATAAAAAAATACGGCGCGCACGGAACTAGCCACTTTTTCGTTGCGAAACAAGCGGCGAAAATTTTAGGGCGACCACTTAATGAGCTTAAACTCATTTCCTGCCATATCGGCAACGGCGCGTCGGTTTGCGCTATTGATAAGGGAAAATCAGTTGATACGAGCATGGGGCTAACTCCGCTAGAAGGTTTAGTTATGGGGACGCGTTCGGGCGATATCGACCCAGCCGCGGTTGCGATGATTGCAGAAAAACACGGGTTTTCGTTAGCCGAAACGGTTTCTTACTTAAATAAGAGGTGTGGGCTTAAAGCTTTAATGGGCGAGGGCGAAGGGGATATGCGCGACGTTGAGAAAGGGCTAAAAAACGGCGATAAGAACGCGAGGCTTGCGCTTTCGGTTTTCGTTCGGCGGCTTATTAAATATATCGGCGCGTATCTTGGCGTTTTAAACGGCGCGGACGCGATTATTTGGACGGCGGGCGTTGGACTGCATACGCCGATTATTCGCGAGGAGGTTGCGAAAGGTTTTGCGTTCGCGGGCGCGGATATCGATAAGCAACTTAACGATAAAATAAACGGCAGCGAGGGCAACCGCAACCGCACGCTCGACATTTCCGCCGAAAACGCGAAAATCAAAACGCTTATTATCGCTACGAACGAAGAACTCGAAATCGCCCACGAATGCGAGCGGTTGATTTAAAGTTATTTAAGCCTATCGTTAAAATATCTATCTAAACAAACCCATTTTTTAACCATTTCTGTATAATCCGCGTAAAAATTGTCGCGGTCGCGTTCTGTTGCGTTCTCTGTCGCGTAAAGGAGGTTGCCGATATCATAACAAAAGAATTTATCGTTAAAGATTCCGCCGGAATGCGAGATAACGACGCTTGTTTCGGGCGCGAAAATATTATTCCCTAAATAAAATGCAGGGTTATAACTAACGCCTAATAAATCGAGAATCGAAACGGTTAGGTCGAACGTTCCGGTGAATTTTGTTATATTGCGCTCGATTGTTTGGTTGTCTTCGATAGATTGCGACCAAATAAACGCAGGTAGGTTATAAACTTTGGGGTTTAGGTTGTCCGCGTTTTTATATTCGTTGACGAGCCCGAAACTAAACGCGTTATGGTCGGCGTAAAATAGTATTGTTGTTTCCTCATAGAGTCCGCGCGCGATGAGTTCGTCTTTTAGGTATTTAATCCCGTCGTCAACAACCATCATTTCCGCAACGCCCCATTTCCAATCCTCATACCATTCCTCGCCCGCAATATCCGCGAAATCGGCGTCGTCGATTAAATCGTAAAACGCTTTATTATAAGGCGTTTCGTCCCAAGCGACATGGGCGTTTATCGTCGAAATCCAAGAGATAAAGGGTTTTTCTTGTTGCGGTAAAAACGTATCGATGTTGCCCTCTAAAAACCATTTTTCGGGCAAGTTCCAACCGCCATACGCGTTAACGTCGCCGCCGTTTGCGCCGATATATTTCGCTTTTTCGGCTGGCGTGCTGTCATAAAAAACTGTTCTGTCGAAGCCGTAATATTCGGTATGCGTTTTGTCGCGGTTATAGTTTTTGCTAGCCTCGAGATGCATATAGGTAGCCGTTTCATAGCCCGCCTCATTTTTTAACATATTAACTAGGCTTTTCGAAAAATAGTCATCTTTAAGTTCCTCCGTCCAATCCTTAACATCAAATGGGTTCATGAGCTGCGGATACGAGCCCAGAATTCCGCTCGTTTCGCTGTAATCTGTTTTCGCTTGGGCATGATAATTCTCTAGATTTATTCCGTTCGTCATAAAACCTGATAGCGTCGGTAAATATTTCGCGGTGCGTTTGTTAAGGAAAACGCTGTCGCCGGTTTCGAGCATTATAACGATAAGATTGTTGCCTTTGTCGATCTCGAAATAGTCACTCGGCGTCGAAACTTGCGTGCTAAAATATTCCGCGACGTCGTTATCGGCGAGTAGGTTCGTCGCGTATTCGGGTTTTTCACCTAAAAGAAGGTTTCTAAAATAGAAACTAAAACTGCCGAACTTTATAAAATAGGCGTTTTTATTCGACAAATCTTCATAAAGATACTTATCGCTAAACGTTCGCGTCCAAACGGCTTTTTCTACATTTTCGTTTATCGGGAGAAACGCTTTTTGGATATAAAACGCGCTAGGAGCGAGCGAAACAAGCGCAACGAAAAGCATTGCCATCGAGAGATAACTTTTGTCTTTAAATTTAACTCGTTCTTTAATTTTAACGGTTATAATAATCATTGCCGCTAACGCAAGCGCGAAAATCGCAACGAAAATCGCGATCTCACCCCAATTAAAGAACGCCATTGCCTCGCTGCCGTGCGCGTTTAGGGTGTTGCCTGCAAGCCCGATTAGGGCGAAATGGTCAGCGTTTAAGATATCGCCGTAAAGCGGATAAAGGCTCGAGTTCGCTATTCCAATCGCGGTTTGAAGTAGCAATAAAACTCCAGCGACACAAGTCGACGCGATGCTCGACGGGATAAAAAATAAGATCGCCGAAATACCGAGCATTATGCAAATGTCGAACAGGGGATAAGTCGGGAAGACCCCGAACCCGAGAATCAAAAAAGTCGCGATTTCGATAACTATCGCGCCGAAAAAATAAATCCCCGCAATTAGCCCTTGTTTTAGAAAAAACCTTTTCATGATTATATATTATAGGAAGTGTTTTACAAAAAAACAACCGCATTTGCGGCTGTCGGTTCGGCGGCTTTTCGGCTATAAAATGCTTGTCTTTCTTGGTCGTTTAGGTTTTGCTAAACTTCCCGCGAAAGAAATCATTTTCTATCTCGAAAATCCGCTCGAACCGTTATATTGTTTTTGTTGCGCTCTTATTTAAGATAAAAAGAATGTGTGGAGTGCCTTGCTGAACGCGCGTCCGGCTTTACTCATATGGTCGCTATTATAAACGACAACAAGTTCGTATTTTGGGAAGTCGAAGCCTTCGGGCTTGATTTTAACGATGTTGTTAAGGACATTTGTGCTGTCGATATAGTTATCGCAAGCGAACGACGCCGCGAGCCCTTTTTCGACCATGCGGAATGTCGTATCGCTAAGCGGATAAGCATACGCGAATTTGAGTTTGTCGCCGAGAAGCGAGAAGAGTTGGCGCGAGAGGCGGTTGTCGCTCTTTATAAACGGCAAAGAGCTAAGTTCCTTCGCGGTTGGGGTTTCGCTTAATTTATTATTCTTTAAAAGTTCCTTGCTTGCGATGAACGAATAAGGGAGGGCGCAAAGCGTTTCGTATGAGAAATTAGGGTGCTCTTTTTTGTCCTCGTTTATCGTGTTCTCAACCCAAGCATCAAGCACGATGTCGATTTTGCGGTTATGAAGCATCTCGTTTAAATCTTTCTTTAACATATTATAAAGTTCAATTTGGATGTTTGGATATTTATTATTAAAGTCGATGATGAAATCTAAAATCATGGTCGAGCAAATATAACTTGGGCAGCCTAAACGTATAGTTCCGCCGCTTTTCTCGTTAAAAGTCTTAACGCTTTCTTCCGCTTCGGCGATGATCGTTAGGGCGTGCTTAATTTTCTCATAAAGAATTTTCCCGTCTTCCGTTGGGTCAACGCCGCGCGGATGGCAATGGAAAAGCGTTACGCCGAGCTCGGTTTCAAGGTCGCGGATGTTATAAGTTATTGTTGGTTGAGTGCAAGCCAACTTCTCGGCTGCCTTAATCATACTGCCTGTTTCATAAAGCGCAACAAACACTTTATAGCGGTTATAATTTACTGTCGAAATTTCCATAAGATACTCTAACATACCTAAATAAAAAAAACAATACCTAATATAAAATTTCTTGCGATTTTATTATTTTTGTTTCGATTGATCCCCGTTGTTAGTTTGTGCTTTAAAGTTTGAGCAAGTAGTTGTTTGCGGACACTGGAAAGTGGCGTTAATATTATTAATATTGGGTGTACTTTCATTGAGTTTTTTCTTCTGCAAGGCATCAGGCATATAGTCTTTCAATAGATCTTCTTTATTAATATGTTTATATTTACATACTTTTATCATAGCGTATAGCAAGTCTATGTAATGTTTATTTAAACCTATTTCCAGTATCGAAATGGTACTGTGTAATTGAATGAGCTCTGGGGGGACTTGTTCTGGATTACTTCTTTTTAAATTTTCCCGATTGATGTACAATTCTTTGAGTGTGTCGGACGTATTCATAAAAGTATACCACGCATCTTTTACTCCCTTGAATTTGGCATAGATAACAACTATTCTGTTCATTGCTTTGACGATTTCTTCAAATCTAAAAAAACTATGTCCCCTAATAGACATTAAGGCATTTAGCAATTCCAAACGTTGACGTCTTATCGAATCCCATTTGTTAATTATAAATAAAATTAGGCCAACGACTAAGCCTGATATAAGTCCGCTAGATAATTCTAAAAATATAGATCCTATATTCATGATAGAAATATATCACAGTTTCATTTATATGCAAATAAAAATAAATTCAAGGTTCGCAATTGTCCTGGAGTGAATTTATGGAGCATTTAGTGAAGAATGAAAAATGAAGAGTGAAGAATTAAAAAATTCCCTTACGGGAATTTTTTGGAGCTGATGGCGGGGGTCGGACCCGCGACCTCCTCGTTACCAACGAGGTGCACTACCACTGTGCTACATCAGCAAGATGTTGCAATTATTATAACAAAGTTAAGAAAAATTGCAACAGCAAAAAGTTAGTTTATGATAAGATTTAAGATTTTGTTTTTAACGAAGATGACTTTTTTAATTTCTTTATCCGCGAGGAGTTCAGGCATTTGCGCGCGGAGGGCAGATAGCGCCTCGGCTTCGTCGCAATCTTTCGCGACGGAAATCGTTTTCTTCATCTTTCCGTTAACTTGAACGGGCAAATCGACAATGGCGGAGAAGAGATAGGTTTCGTTATATTCGGGGAAACGGGCATCAGCGAGGCGGGTCGTGAACTTTTGCGCCTCCCAAATCTCTTCCGTTATATGCGGCGCGAACGGGTTTAATAGGATGAGATAGGTTTCGAGTTCTTTGCGGTTTATCGAGCCAGCGGCTTTAATTTCGTTATAGAGGCTCATGAGCGCGGCAACGGAGGTATTGAATTTAATGTTTTCCGCGTCGAAAGTTATCTTTTTTATCGCGGTATGGAACGGAGTTAAGAGGTTTTCGCGGATTTCATTGCCTTCGATAACTTTTTCTTGCAGCGCCCAAACCTTATTAAGAAACTTTCGGCAAGCGGAAACCGCGGTTTCGCTCCAAGGGAACGTATCGCCGTAATCGCCCATGAAAACAAGCCCGAGGCGCAACGCGTCCGCGCCGTATTTTTCGATAATCTCGCGCGGGTCAACGACGTTGCCGAGGCTTTTACTCATCTTAACGCCGTTCTCGCCGAGGATTATCCCGTGGCTATAACGATATAGGTAGGGCTCGTCGACAGGGACTAGTTTTAGGTCGAAGAGCATTTTTTGCCAGTAGCGCGAGTAAAGCAAGTGGCGGGTTGTGTGCTCGTTTCCGCCGAAATACCACCCAACAGGCAACCAAGCCGCGAGGCTTTCCGCGCTTGCGAAGGCGGTTTCGTTTTTCGGGTCGAGATAGCGCATGAAATACCAACTGCTTCCTGCCCAACCCGGCATTGTATCTGTTTCGCGTTTTGCGGCGGCTCCGCATTTCGGGCACTTGCAATTAACCCAGTCGCTAATTTCCGCGAGCGGGCTTTCGCCGTCTTTCGTTGGCTCATAACTAGAAACTTTCGGCAGTGTTAGAGGCAACTCGCTTTCGGGAACGGGAACAATTTCGCATTTAGGGCAGTGGACGAGTGGAATTGGTTCGCCCCAATACCTTTGGCGCGCGAAAACCCAATCGTGCATTTTATAGTTAACTTTTTTGGTCGCGATGCCGAGGTCGATGAGTTTTTGCGAGATGCCGACTTTCGCGCTTTCAACGACTTGCCCGTCGAACTCCGCCGAGTTCATAACGGTATGTTGACCATCTAGATATTCGGCTTTTTCAACTGCGCGCGCGGAAATATCGCCCGAGATTACTTGGAGGATTTTTATATTATGTTGTTTCGCGAATTCGAAGTCGCGTTGGTCGTGGGCAGGCACTGCCATAACGCAACCGTTCGCGTAATTCCCGAGAACGAAATCGCCGAGATAAATTTTAATTTCCGCGTTCGTGAGCGGATTTTTCGCGGTTAATCCTTTAACTTCGCAGCCGCTTTTATTTTTCGGGTCGCTTGTTCGTTCGAACTCGGTTTTTGATTTTGATTTTTTAATATATTCGTTAAGTTCGTCTTTATTTGTCGCGTATTTTAAAAGTTTAGGCGCGATCGGCGCGTCGGGGGCAACAACCAAAAACGTTGCGCCGTAAATCGTTTCGGGGCAGGTCGTATAAACTCGAATTTTCTCGCCAACCGAAGTCGCGAAATCGACGTCGAGCCCATAACTGCGCCCGATATAGTTTTCTTGGGAAAGTTTAACGTGGGGCGCGTATTTTGTTTCTTTAAGTCCATCGATAAGGCGGTCGGCGTAAGAAGTCATCTTAAAACACCATTGCTTGCGGGTTTTTTGGGTCGTTTCGGCGTGGCATTGGCAACAAGTTCCGTTTTCGAGCTCTTCGTTCGCGAGGATTCCGCAATTCGGACACCAGTTAACTTGTGTGTCTCCGGAATAGATTTGCCCCATTTTATAGAATTGCAAGAACAGCCATTGCGTCCATTTATAATAGCCCTCGTCGCTTGAATTTATCGCGCGGCTCCAATCAATTCCGTAGCCGACGCGTTTAATTTGTTCGTAAAAAGTCGCCGTATTGCGCGCAACTATTTCTTGCGGAAGTTTTTGCTCGCGGATTGCGGTTCGCTCGGCTTCGAGCCCAAACGCATCAACGCCAAAAGGGAAGAGGACGTTCTTTCCTTTAAGGCGCAAGATTCGCGCGAAAATATCGGGGGTTGTATAGGCGAAAACGTGCCCGCAATGAAGCCCTTTTCCGCTCGGATAAGGAAACTCGACGAGAACATACGCGTTTTCTTTGCCCGAAACTTTATCGGCGGTATTAAAACGCCCGTTTTTCTCCCATTCGGCTTGCCATTTCGCTTCAATCGCTTTACTATCGTATTCTTTCATATCAAAAATTATAGCATTAACTGCGTTTATGTCAATGACTTGGGCGGGTTAGTCTTCGCTCCTTCTAATTACTTCAACGGGTTGTTTGTTTGAAATTCGTATTATAGGGTAGGCAGTAGAGATCGCAATCGTTAAAACCGTAATGCCGAGCATCATCGCAATTTGCCTAAATGTAAAATATACGAGTTGATATTTATTCGCAAGCCCGCCGATTTGCGTAATAAAGTAGTTGGTTAAAATTTTATATCCCGCGAAACAAATAATAACTCCCAAAACCGCAACAAATATCGCGACAATAACGCTCTCGACAATAAATATTTTCGCGACGTCAAAGTTCGACGCGCCGAGCGAACGCAAAATGCCAATATCTTTCTTTCGGCCGTTTATCGTATTGCGCATAAAATTAAAGAGCAAAATTATAGCAAAAACAAGGAATACCCACATTAAGATATCAAAAACCCCAACCATAATCGAAAAAATGTTATCAATAACATAAATTTCGTTTGAGTTCGTCGTATTCATAACAAATCGAAGCGAAAATTGCTCCTCGCCGGCGTCTATCGGAACGGTATAGCCATGCCCGAAGGTTTCCGCGATTTTAGCGATATTTTCTTTATTTTTAACCGAAACTAAATAGCCCGGTGTCCAATCCGAACCGAAGCCAACGAAAAAATCTTTTGTCGCGTAAAAATTAGATGACGAAAAGTTAAAGCCGATAACTTTTACCGTTTTTGTAATGCCGTTTGCGGTAATGGCTAGCGTCATATCGCCGCCGAAGAAGTCGTTGTAGGTTTCTTTGCACCATTCATATATAGCGGCGTTCGCTTTCGGCATTGGATGCGCCTCCATATATGAAACGCCGGCGAGTTGCGACATTAAGTCTGCCGTTATAATAAATCCATTCTCGGCGGTTAACATATCGATAGGTTCGACAAATCTTAACGAGGTATATTCTTCGTAATCTTTGTCTGTAAAAAACCCGAAACTTCCGATTGGGAAAAGGCTTGGCGTATGATATTGGATTTTAGGTTGTCCGTTCGCCGCAATTTGGAACGTTCGTATGTTTTCGTTCATTGCGTAGTCGTTATATTCTTTATGAAATCCTCGTTTAGCATAAAGCGGATATAAATATGTTTCTGCCTCAGCGACAACCTCTTCCGGTAAATCGCTAAACTCCCCAAACTTACTTAAATCGTAATAGATACAACCCACGACTTTAAAGTTCTTTTGAGAATCGACTTCGAATTTCCTATATGACCAAAAATTCCCAATATTATAGGGGAAGTTTAGGAAATCGTCGAAACTTTCAATTTCGTAGAATCGCCCCCACGGAGAGCCCATCTGACCGGGAGTTGTATCGTTGCGATAAACGTTATCATGAAACGCATACTTTTTCATCGCTTCTAAATAAAAGTTATTAATAACAATCTCGGAATTATTTTCGGGATTTCGACCTTCAAAACCAAAACCGTTTTCGAGCGCCCAAGATTTTAAATCGTCGTTTTCAATAATTGTATCCGTGCTCGAGGTAAAAATTGTTTCGTTCGCAATAAATGTTGGGCCGTAGCCGCAGTTTAAGGTTGTTGATAAATGATAACGCTCTAAATAGTCTATCCCATCGGGTAAGAAATAATCCATGAGCTCACCCGTTGCGCGAAGATCGGCATAGTGTTTAATGGCGCCGTCGCCTTTGGCAGCTTGCGCTTTTATAGATACAAACGGCGATTCGTTATCATTAAGTTCGCCAAGAACCATTTTATCGATTGTAAATCGCCCAATAATATCCGCAAAACCGAAGAAGGCAATCGCAAAACATGAAATCAAAACAGTAAAGAACGCCCGCACCCATTTTCCGCCCATTGCGGATAACGAGAGTTTCGCTGCGGACTTAAAAGATAGGGCGGGCTTCTTCTTTTGGGTCTCTTCTATAATTATATCGTCTTTAATGGGACTTTCGTTTTTAATTTTAGGGCAAATTAAAACTTTCTTGCCCGCTTTTAATGCTTTTTCGATTTTGGCGTCATCTTTTTTGTTTAAAATAATCGTTTCGCGTTTGTCGCCGACGTGTTGCGCTATAATTTTGCCGTCTTCTAATTTAATAATTTTATCGCCGTATTTCTCCGCGCTCTCCGCGTCATGGGATATCACAACAACAAGTTTTGTCTTTGAAAGTTCGCTTAAGAGCGAAAATATTTGCCTGCCGTTCTCGGCGTCGAGGCTTCCAGTGGGCTCATCCGCTAAAATTATTTTCGGGTCTTTAATTAGGGCGCGCGCGATTGCGATGCGTTGCCGTTGCCCGCCGGATAGTTGGCTCGACTTGCGTTTTTCGTAGCCGGTTAGGCCAACTTTTGATAAAACGTCTTTAACTTTCCCCTTATTTTTATCGCCAATAATATCGAGAGGCATGGCGACGTTTTGCCCGATACTATATTTTTCGATTATATTGAAATCTTGAAAAACGAAGCCGATGTTTAGGGCGCGGAACTGGTCGCGTTCGCGCCCGGTAAAGTCTTTCGTATTTTTGCCGTTTATAATTAAATCGCCGGAGGTAAACCCGTCGAGTAAGCCTAATATATTAAGAAGGGTCGTTTTCCCCGAGCCGGATTTACCGACGATGAAAACCATTCCCGAATTCGGCAACTTTAAATTAAGCCCATGCAAGACCTCGCTCTCGCCATAACTCTTATGAAGGTTCTCAAGTTCAATCATTTTTGGTGGAAGGGGACGGATTCGAACCATCGAAGTCGCGAGACGGCGGATTTACAGTCCGCAGCATTTGACCGCTCTGCAACCCTTCCAAACTGCAACCAAGATATAATAAAAAACACAGTTCGTCAAGTGCGAAATAGAAAAAAGACGCCCATCAAAGCGCCTTAATTTCAATATTGTTTTGTTAATCTTCGTTTTCTTCGTCTTGCGGTTGGGCGATTGCGATGGATATAACTTTTGCGTCGCCGATGACGCGCATTATTCGAACGCCTTGCGTATTGCGCGAAACTTTGCTGATGCCGCTGGCTTTCGTTCGGATAATAGTTCCGTTGTCGCTTATGAGCATAACGTCTTCCTCGGCGAGGACTTGTTTAAGCCCGACGAGTTTGCCGGTTTTTTCGTTAAATACGCCGGCTAGTATGCCTTTACCTGCGCGGGATTGGAGGCGATAATCGTCCGGGTCGCTTCGTTTGCCGTAGCCGTTTTCGCTGACTGTTAAAATCTCGTATCCGTCGCGAAGAACCGTCATATCAACAATTTCGTCGCCTGATGGGTTAAGTTTCATACTTCGAACGCCCGCTGCGGTTCTTCCCATAACGCGGACATCTTCTTCGCTAAAGCGAATACATTTTCCAGTTTGCGATGCCATAAGTATTTCGTCGCGCCCTGTTGTATACGCAACTGAGATAAGTTCGTCGTTGTCGTGCAGCCCGATTGCGATTTTACCAGTTTTTATAATTCGGCTAAATTCAGAGGCGGAAGTTTTCTTAATCGTTCCGTTTTTTGTCGCCATCATAAGGAACCCGTTGTCATAACTTTCCATAGGGATTGTCGCGGTAACGCGTTCGTTCTCGGCGAGTTGGAGGAGGTTTATAATCGCGCGCCCTTTCGCGCCTTTTTGCGCTTCGGGAACTTCAAACGCCTTTATGCGATAAACTTTTCCGACGTTTGTAAAGAAGAGGAGGTCGTGGTGGGTGTTTGTTATGAAAAGATTTTCGACAAAGTCTTCTTCTTTTGTTGCTTGCGTATTAACGCCGCGTCCGCCGCGTTTTTGCGTTTTATATTCCGCAACAGGCAAGCGCTTAACATAACCGAAATGGCTCATCGTTATAACGACATCCTCTTTTTCGATGAGGTCGGCGATTTCGATGTCGTTTGCGTCGGCTTGAAGTTCCGTTGCGCGCTCCTCGGCGTATTTTTCTTTAATTTCGGTAAGTTCTTCTTTTATAATCGCGAGAACTCGGGCAGGGGATTTAAGAATATCGCGGCAATTTTCGATAAAGATTTTAAGTTCGTCGAGTTCTTTAACGATTTTCTCAACTTCAAGGCTGGTTAAGCGTTGCAACCTCATTTCGAGGATTGCGTTTGCTTGGCGTTCGGAAAGGACAAAGCGTTTTATGAGTTGTTCCTGCGCATCGATTTTATCCTTGCTGCCCTTAATTATCTTTATAACTTCGTCGATGTTTGCGAGCGCGATAACAAGCCCTTCTAAGATGTGCGCGCGCTCTTCGGCTTTTTCAAGGTCGAACTTTGTTCGGCGCAAGATTATTTCTTTTTGGTGTTCGAGGTAATAATAAAGCATTTCTTTTAGGTTAAGGAACTTAGGCTCGCCGTTAACTAGAGCTAAGAAAATTACGCCCGTCGAGATTTGGAGCTGGGTATGTTTAAAGAGAGTATTTAGAACGACTTGCGGTTGTGCGTCGCGTTTTATCGTTATCGCTATGCGCATACCGTTTCGATCGCTTTCTTCGTCAACGCCGGATATGCCTTCGATTTTTTTGTCTTTAACAAGCGTTGCGATGCTCTCGATGAGTTTCGCTTTATTAACTTGATATGGAAGTTCAGTAACGATAATTTGCGTTTTGCCGTTATGTTCTTCGATTTCGGTTTTCGAACGGATAACAACGCCGCCGCGACCGGTTTTATACGCGAGCCGAAGGGCAGCGCGCCCCATAACTATGCCGCCTGTTGGGTAATCGGGCGCTGGGATATATTTCATTAAGCCTTCGATTGCGATGTCTGGGTCGTCGATGAGCGCGATAACGCCGTCGATAACCTCGCCTAAGTTATGCGGAGGAATGTTTGTCGCCATGCCGACCGCGATTCCGTCGCTACCGTTTACGAGGAGGTTTGGGAAACGAGAAGGAAGAACGGTTGGTTGTTGCTCGGTTTCGTCGAAGTTCGGCATAAAATCGACAGTATTTTTGTCGAGGTCGCGCAACATTTCGCCAGCTATCGACGAAAGGCGGGCTTCGGTATAACGCATAGCCGCAGGAGGGTCGCCGTCAACCGAGCCGTAGTTTCCGTGCCCGTCAACGAGAGGGCAGCGGATCGAAAAGTCTTGCGCAAGGCGAACCAGAGCGTCATAAACCGAACTGTCGCCGTGCGGGTGGTATTTACCTAAACAATCGCCGACGATTCGGGCGCATTTTTTATAAGGTTTGTCGTGAGAGAGCCCGAGTTCGCTCATCGAATATAAAATTCGGCGGTGAACAGGCTTTAGTCCGTCGCGAACGTCTGGGATTGCGCGCGAAACGTTAACCATCATCGCATAACTCATAAACGAGTTTTTAATTTCTTCTTCGATTTTAACTTTAACTATTTTCGTGTTATCAACGATTTGCGAAATATTTTCGCTAAGGTCTTTTTTATTTTTCATCGTTATCCCTCCTTATATATCCAAGTTTTCCGTGTAGTCGCGGGCGTGTTCTGCGATAAAGTTTCGGCGAAGTTCAGGCTTTTCGCCCATGAGCGTTGTAAAGATTTCGTCGGCGGCGAACGCGTCTTCCATAGTTATTTGTTGGAGCGTTCGGTTCGCTGGGTTCATGGTCGTATCCCAAAGTTGTTCTGCGTTCATTTCGCCGAGGCCTTTATAACGTTGGACGGTATAACCATTGCGGTTCTTTCCGATTGCTTCTTCGAGTTCGGCATCGCTGTAATAATAAGCGTCTTTTCCGCCGCGTGAAACTTTATAAAGTGGCGGAGTTGCGGCGTAGACATGCCCATGTTCGATTAACGGGCGCATAAAGCGATAAAGGAAAGTTAAGAGCAAAATTCTAATATGCGAACCGTCGACGTCCGCATCAGTCATAGAGATGATTTTTCCATAACGGAGTTTAGATTCGTCGAAGGTTTCTTTAAAGCCGCAACCGAAAGCGGTTATCATGTTTTTAATTTCTTGGTTTTCGAGAACGCGGTTATCGCGAACTTTTTCAACGTTAAGTATCTTACCGCGCAATGGCAAAATCGCTTGGAACATACTGTTTCGCCCAACTTTCGCCGTTCCGCCAGCGGATTCACCCTCAACTATATAAATTTCGCACATTTGTGGGTTTTCTTTATCGCGGCAATCGGCAAGTTTGCCGGGAAGGGTCGTACTTTCCAGCGCGCCTTTTCTTTGAACTAACTCGCGGGCTTTTCGGGCTGCGTCGCGGGCGTTTCGCGCCATAACGCATTTATTTATAAGGTCTTTGCCTTCTTTTGGATGCTCTTCAAGGAACTCGCCAAAAGCCTCGGTCATTGCTTTCTCAACTTCGCCACGCATTTCGCTGTTGCCGAGTTTTGTTTTTGTTTGTCCCTCGAATTGTGGGTCGGTTAACTTAACGGAAATAATCGCGGTTATGCCTTCGAGAACGTCGTCGATTGTTAACTTATCCGATTCTTTTATAAGGTTGGCTTTTTTCCCGTAATCATTAACGACTTTCATAAGCGCATTCCGAAAGCCTATAACATGGACGCCGCCTTCCTCGGTGTTGATATTGTTGGCATAACTATGAATATTGTCGCTATATCCGTCGTTATAGGCGAACGCGATTTCGACCTCGTTGTTTTTGTTTTGTTTCGAAACATAAATTGTTTGTGGGAAGATTAGCGTTTTGTTGCGGTTTAGATGCTCAACAAACTCAACGATACCGCCTTTATAGCAAAAACTATCCTTGCGTTCGCGGCCTGGGCGCGCGTCGGAGCAATTTATCGTTAAGCCTTTATTAAGGAAAGCGACTTCGCGTAAACGGGCGCGTATCGTTTCATAATTAAAATCTGTGCTGTTAAAAATATCCGCGTCAGGGAAGAAGGTAATCTTGGTTCCGCGCTTTGTTGTAGATGCTCCCTCGGCTAACGCGCGTTGCGGAATACCCCTATTATAGGATTGTTTGTAGGTTTTTCCGTTTTGCCAGATCTCAACGTCAAGCCACTCGGCTAGCGCGTTAACAACGGAAAGCCCAACGCCGTGAAGTCCGCCCGAGATTTTATATCCGCCGCCGCCGAACTTTCCGCCGGCGTGCAGTTTCGTCAAAACGACCTCAACCGCGGACTTTTTCTCGGTTTTATGCATGCCTGTTGGGATACCGCGCCCGTTATCTTGAACGGAAACGCTGCCGTCGCGCAAAATCTCGACGTCGATAGTATCGCAATAACCAGCGAGCGCTTCGTCAACGCTGTTGTCGACGATTTCAACAATAAGGTGGTGCAATCCGCGCTCGTCCGTGCTCCCGATATACATTCCGGGGCGTTTACGAACTGGGTCAAGCCCTTCGAGGACTTGGATTTCGTCGCTGCCGTATTCGTGTTTTGTTTTGCTAATTTTTTCTGCCATAATCAAAAATTATAGCATTCAACCCGATTTTTGACAAGCACTAAAATAGAAATTTTTACGGAGAACCGCATAAAATGCCGAAAATCGCGCCTTAGCGGGGTTTTATGCTCTATCGCGTAGGGGAATACGCGCCTATAATTTGAATTTTACGCGAAATATGGCGAGTTATGCGATTTTAAAGATACAGCAAAACACGAAACCGCGCGGAATATTTTAGTTTAGCAGCCTTTAAGTTCGCGGGCGTGGGCGAGGGCAGAGTCGCCGCCGCCGATTATTCGGGCGATTTCGGCGATTTGTTCGCCCTCGGAGAGGGGCAAGATTGTCGTTTGGGTTTTTTCGTTAACGACGGATTTTGAGATTAGGAAATGGGAGGTTGCTTTCGCGGCGATTTGGGCGAGGTGGGTTACCGCGATGACTTGTTTGTTTTCTGCTAACTTACTCATCTTTTCCGCGATTTGCGAGCCGACTTTTCCCGAGATGCCCGTATCTATTTCGTCGAAAACGACAGTTTTAACTTGATAAGTATCCGCGGTTACGATTTTAAGCGCGAGCATAAACCTGCTCATCTCTCCGCCGCTTATAACCGAGGCTAGGGGTTTTAGCGGTTGCCCGATATTTGCGGAAAAGATAAACTCGGCGTCATCAAAGCCATTCGGGCTAGGGGATTTTTCCGCGAACGCGACTTCGAGGTGGCTTCCGTTCATCGCGAGGTCGTTTAGATGAGTTAAAACGCGGGCGCAAAGTTCGGCGGCTTTTTTCTTTCGCGCGGCGGTTAGGCGGCTCGCGATTTCCGTTAACTTAACTTGTTTTTCGGCTAATAATTTATTTAACTCTTCTAATTTAAGGTCGCTGGTTTCGAGGGTTTCGAGTTTAATTTTCGCGGTTTCGAGGAACGTTAAAATCTCGGCAATAGATGCGCCATACTTTTTCTTTAAATTCTTAATTAAATCCTTGCGTTCGTCGAGGCGCTTTAACTCCTCCTCGTCGAACTCCAGACATCCGAGATAATCGCTTATTGCATTTGCGGTTTCGTCGATTTCGGCGGAGGAGGCGCGCAAACTTTCCGCGAACCGCGCGATTTCGTCGTCGATATGTTCGATAGGGCGCAGGTTCGATAGCGCGGCGCCGAGCTCGGCTAAGTTATTGAGCGAGGTTAGGGCAGATGATAGGTTTAAGTTTATCTTTTCGAAGTTTTGCGCTTTCGCGAGCGCCTCGTCGATTTCTTGTTCTTCGCCGTCGGTTAGTTCGGCGTTTCCGATTTCGTTTATTTGATATTTTAAGATGTCGATTTGCATCGCGCGCGTTGTTTCGTCGCCGCCGAGGCTCGCGACCTCGCGCTTAATTTCGCCGATAGCCTGCCAAACTTGTAGGTATTCTTTTAAAATACCCCCAACATCTTGTGCTCCGAACGCGTCGATAATATCTAGGTGTTTACTCTTATCGCGCAAGATTTCCGTGTCGTGTTGCCCGTGGATGTTGATTAGGTTCGCGGTTAACTCTTTTAGTTTCGCGAGCGTAACTATTTCGTCGTTAACGCGGCATTCGCTCCGCCCGTCGGATTTAAGCGTTCGTGTTATTATAAGGTCGTCGAAAACCGCCGAAACGCGCGCGAAAGTCTCGCCGTGCCGGATAACGGAGGCGGAGAGTTTATCGCCCAAAATAAAGTTGAAACTGCCGAGGATTATGCTCTTTCCCGCGCCGGTTTCGCCGGTTAGGATATTTAAATTCTCCCCGAACTCAATTTCGACTTCGGGAATTAACGCAAGGTTTTGGATTTTTAAAAGCCTGAGCATGCTAAATTCCTCCCTTTAATCTAACGGAAGTTCTTTTTCGGTGATTCCGTCAACTTCGCGGATTATCTCGAGGACTTTGCCTTTCGCCTCTTCCCCCTCGGCGAGGGCAGACTTTATAAGAGTCGCCGCCTCCGCGAATTTTTTTACGCTTTCGTCAAAACTCTTCTCGTTTTCGAGTTCCGCCGTTAATTTTTCGATTTTCTTAATTTTATCATCCATTTTTATTTACCTTTTTAACCTTTGTTTCTATGATTGCATTATAAAGCATAACGCGCAAGTTGTCATCAACTGAAATATTCTCGGCGGTTTTGCCGTCAAGGATTTTCGCGTAGCCCGATTTCAAAACTTCGAGCGGATTTTTCGCGGAAACTAGGTCGAGGGCGTTTTTTAGAGCGGTTTCGTTCTGGCTCAACTTATTTTTAATGAGATTTTTCGCGGTTTTATAGTTATTTATAATTTCGTTTTTATTTAGCGTCAATTTATTTAAAATAGCCGCGCGCAAACGGCGATATAAGTTAATTGCCTTTTCTTTCGCGGTTATGAGTTCAGGAACAACAAGTTCCGCCGCCGCGCTTGGGGTTGGCGCGCGCAAATCCGCGATAAAGTCGATTAGGGTAAAGTCGGTTTCATGCCCGACCGCGGAAACTAACGGAATAGAACTTGCGAACGCCGCGCGGGCGACTAGTTCCGTATTAAAGGCTTTTAAGTCGTCTGCGCTTCCGCCGCCGCGCGCGACGATAACGACGTCGACTTTATTTTCGTAGTCGCTAAAAAAGTTAATCCCTTCCGCGATTTGTTTTTCTGCGCCTTCGCCTTGAACTTGAACGTTATATAAGACAATCGAAACAAGCGGGTTGCGGCGGCGCGCGACGCTCGCGATATCGCGGATGACTGCGCCTGTTTTTGAGGAAACGACGCCGATGCGGAGGATTTTTTGCGGCAGCGGCTTCTTTCGCGCCTCATCGAAAAGACCTTCGGCGGCGAGTTTCTTTTTAAGTTCTTCGAATTGTAAGAAAAGCGCGCCAAGCCCGAACGTTTCGACGCTCCGAACGATAAAAGAAATTTTACCGGCTTTATTCCAATACGAAACGCTCCCGCAAACAACAACTTTATCGCCGTTTTTGACTGCGCCTAAGGGGTTTCGCCCGAAACAAGAGCAAGAAATCGTTGATTCGGCGTCTTTAAGCGAAAAGAAAACGCCTGAGGGTTTAACTTGGATAGCCTCGATATCCCCGACGACGAAAACGTTCTTTAACATTTCTTCGCTCTCGAAAACGGCTTTTATATAGTTGTTTAATTGGGAAACGGAAATCGCGTTATTTTTGTTGTTCATCGCTTGCCTCGTCGTTAGCTTGGGCGGGGTTGCCGTTTATGTCGCTTGCGCCTAACTTTTTTATAAGGTCGGCTAAGATTCCGTTGACTAAAATGCCGTCGCCCTCTTCGCCATATTTTTTCGCGAGCGAAACGCACTCATTAACCGAAACAGCGAGCGGGGCAGTTTCTGCGAAATGAAACTCGCCGAACGATAGTCTTAACGCCGTTAAATTCGTCATAGAAAGGCGCGAAAAAGGCGCTTTAACGCAAACGCTTTTAAGTTCGTTGTCTATTTCGTTAAGGTTCGTGTTCACCGCATTATAAGTTTTTTCGATATATTCTTGCTCGGGTGGTTGGATAGTATCGTTTTCTAACGCGGTTTGAAGAATTTCGTTAAAGTCGCCCGTTGTCTTAAAAGATAACGGCAAAAGCATTTTAAAAAGCAGTTCGCGCGATTGTTTTCTTGATAAATTCGCCAAGGTTATGCTCCTTTTGTGCCGTTCGTGGATTTCGCCCCGGGAACATCAACCGCACAAATGCGGACGTTTATTCCTCGTATGCGTTTTTTATTTAGCCCGAACCCAAGGCAAGCCTCGAGCACGCTTTCTTGAACCCGATACGAAACATCAGCGACGGAATAGCCGTTAGTAATCGCGATTGAAACGGCTATAGTCGTTCCCATTGGGCGTTTTGTAATCTTAACGCCATCTTTTAGTGCGCTTAAATTTCTTAGTTTATAACGGAAGTCTTTGCCGAACTTCGCGCCCACATAAGCAACCCCCGGAACTTCGCTCGCGGCGATTTTTATTGCGCTATGAAGGAAGCCGGTTTCAAAAACAGTTTCCCCAACGTAAACGCCATTTTCGAAAGTGTCATAATGTTTTTTCATCAAAATTATTATACCCTAGCGAAAAATTAAACGCAACACTTGATTTTTTTTTCGGGATATGTTAAGGTTAGGGCATGAGTAAAATAACACGAATTTGGTTGGGCGCGTTTATAATCATTTTAACTTGCGTGATAACCGCGCTTTTAGTTAGTACGGTTCTAGATACGTATGACGGCGAGGCGTTTATGTTGGCGCTTTTCTTGTCGATGACGGCATGTTTCTTCGGGATAGGGCTTTTCGTCGGCGGGATTATAATAAAAAAAGACTATGGTCGGGAATAGACGCGCTTTGCGTGTCTTTTCGGCTTAACGATTTGACTTCTTGGGTTAAATCTTAATAATATTCTTTTATGAATAACAAAAGCGGGGGGTATGTCGATAAGTTTTTTAACGTTCGCCCGCTTTTATTTTTTGCGATTTTTATCGTTTTAACTATTTTAGTTTGTTCTTTATCTAAAAGTATTGGGTTTTGGATTATTGCAGCTTGGTTTGCGCTTTTATCGCTCGCGTTTATGAATAAACGTCGATATAAAGATAAGATTCTCGATTTCGTTTTAAACTCGGGTTGGTTTAAGAATATTTGTTTCGGGCTTTGCGTTTTGGTTTGCGCGTCGTTTTTCGCTACGAATTTCGCGTTTTCGAGCCAAAAAGATTTTACGGCGGAAGGGAAGGGCGAACTTATCGGCGTTATCGAAAAACATACCCCGACTACGGCGAGCGCGTATATGCTTTTATCCAGCGCAACTTTTAACGGCGAGAAAATAGACGGGAAGATAACGGTTTGGCTTTACGGGTATGAGAATTTTACTGCGGAAACGCTAGATAAAGTTTCGGTTTCAGTTCGGCTTAAAAAGGCGGACGCCGAGGCTTATTATATAAATAACAACATAAAATATTACGCGAACGTTTCGGCGAACGCGGTTAAAACCTTAGGCGAGGATAAGAGTTTGCGCTCCGTTATTTTAAGGTATTCGAAGGGCGTTTTGGATAACTTTTTAGGCGAAAAAGAAAGCGCGCTTATTTATTCCATGATTTTCGGCGATTCGAGCGACCTCGACCAAAACGTTCGCGAGGATTGGAATATAGTAGGACTAGCGCACGCGCTCGCAGTTTCGGGCATGAACGTTGCGCTGCTTGCGATGTTTTTTATGTTTATTTTGCGGCTTTTCGGAGTGAGATTTAAATGGCAATGCGCCCTAACCGCGCTTATCGCGATATTTTATTGCTATCTTTGCGGTTTTGCGTATTCGATTTTGCGCGCAACGATTATGTTTTTGTCGTTTTTGGTCGCGAAGCTAATTTTAGAGCGGAACGACCATCTTTCGAATCTGTCGTTCGCGGTTTGCGTTATTCTTTGCGTTATGCCGTATTCGATTGCGTCGGTTTCGTTCCAATTATCCGTTGTTTGCGTTTTCGGGATTGCGGTTTTTATGATGCCGATAGAAAAATTTTTAGAGCGCGGCGTTAGAAACTCGGGCGTTGTCGTTAAAAAACTCGCGGATTTTATAATAGGCCCGACGGCGATTTATGTTGCGGCTATGACGGCGCTTTTCCCGCTTTTATTATATTATTTCGGCTATGTGTCGGTCGTGGGGCTTTTCGCGAACATAATTTTACTGCCGTTAATATCGATCGCGTTTGTCCTCAGCGTTCTAACAATTCTCGTTTGGGTTTCGGGGTTTGCGCTTTGGCTGTTTAACCCGATAATAACTCTTATCCTAAACGCGAGCGCGGCGTTCGCCGAATTGCCGTTCGCGTGGCTTGAAATTGCGCCGCCTGCGGTTTCGATGATTTTCTATTACTTAGCGATTTTATCAATATCTAGTATCATTTTTATTAAAAGGCGCACAAGATATATCGCGTTATCCGTCTTTGCGTTGACTTATTTAGCGTTTTTAGTTATCATTTAATGATGGAATTTGTCGAACTTAAAAAGAGTTTAACCGCGAAAATTGAGCCCGCGTATGTTTTATTCGGCAAGGATAGTTTCCTTTTAAATAAGAGCGCCGAACTTATCGTTAAGGCTTGCGACATTCAAAATACGGAACTTGATATCGAAAAAATAAACGACCCGAATTTAATCTCGGGCGCAATTTCCTCCGCGCGGACGCCGTCTTTTTTCGGAGGCAGGCGAGTTATAATCGTTCGGGCATATTTAAGCGAAGATAAAAAGCCAGAAATCCTCAAAGAGTTCGCGGAATATTTTAAAAACCCCGACAACCAGAACGTTTTAATAATCATAATTGATAGCGAAAAAGAGCCGAGTGCGCTTAAAGGGGCGATGTTTGTTGATTGCAACCCGATGAGCCTTTCGGTTGTCCAAACCCTTATCTTGCGCCAATTTAAAGAGGCGGGGAAGAGCGTTTCGCCGTCTTCGGCGTCGTATATCGCTGAGGCTTGCGAATGCGATTATAATAAAATAAACAACGAGATTATGAAACTTATCGCTTATTCGGGGGATGCTTCTGAAATTCCGCAAGCCGTTATCGCTGAGTTCGTCCAAAAGACGAAAGACATGCAAATTTTTGAGTTGGCGAATAGCATTATCTCGGGGAACGCAAAGAAATCGAGCGAAATTCTCGAAAACTTACTCGCGCAAAATATCGACGAATATATGATTTTCGGCGGGCTGGTTTCGATGCTGCGGCGCGCGTTTTATGCGAGCGCGACAACAGCGGGCGTCGATTTAGTTGCGTCCGTTATCGGCGGAAATCCGTTCGCGATAACTTATGCGCGGCGAGATTACGCGAAGAGCGCGGCGCGCGTTCGCGCGTTGTATGAAAAGGCGCTTGGGCTTGAGTTTGCTATCAAAAATGGAAAAATTGGAGTTTTATCGGCGATTGCGAGTTTGTGTCTTTAAGCAAATCGCTTGAAGCTGCGCACCTTTGGTTTGATTATTTAGGCTCTGTCGCCCTAATTAAAATATCGCCTTTTTTTAGTTTAAATGGGCAATTTATCTTAACGACTTCTTTAACTTTTTTCGCGCAATCGACTTGCTCGCCCAATTCGTTAATTATTTTCTCGACGATAAAGCTCTTGCCGTGGGCTTCCGTTGGGGAGAGAATTTCGAGCGTATCGCCAACCGAAAATTTGTTCTTATGAACGACGGTCGCTATATCTTGGGTCGTTTTTAATATAGATGCTACTATATCGTGTGTTGAAGTCGCGCCGGCGGTTTCGATGAATTGTTTGTTATCGTCATTAAATGCGAAGCCCGTTGTATATGGGCGGTGGCTGATTTTCGAAAGTTCCGCGTCTGCATCGACAATTTCGCCGTTCATAATTCGGCGATATGCGCCGACCGCGCCCGCAACATAATTCTCGCTTTTATTGCGTCCCTCGATTTTAAAGGATTTAACGCCAGCCTCCGCGAGCTGCCCGATATAATGCGCGAGGCAAAGGTCGCGGCTGTTTAGGATATAAGTTCCGCGCTCGTCCTCTTCGATAGGCATTTCGGCGTCGGCGGTTTTGATTGTGTAAGAAAAACGGCAGGGTTGGGCGCACATTCCGCGGTTGCTCTCGCGCGAACAAATATAATTCGAGAGTAAGCAACGCCCGCTATAAGAAACGCACATCGCGCCTTGGATAAAAACCTCGATTTCGCATCGCCCTTTAAGATAGTCGCAAATTTCCTTTATTTCGGCGAGGCTACATTCGCGCGCGAGGACGATCCGCGTGGCTCCTAGGTTTGCGTAAGTTTCCGCGGTGTATTTATTAAGAACGTTGGCTTGGGTCGAGATATGGACTTCGAGGTTTGTCAGTTGTTTCGCGAGGCGCAAAACGCCAAGGTCGCTAACGATAATCGCGTCTACGCCGATTTTATCGAGGTTTATCAAATATTGTTTTATATCGTAAAAATCTGCGTTTCGCGCGAAAATATTAACGGTTATGTAAACTTTTTTGCCTAGTTTATGCGCTTCGTTGACGGCTTTTTTAAGTTCGGATTCCGTAAAGTTATCGCCGCCTGCACGAAGTCCGAATTGTTTCCCGCCCATATAAACCGCGTCCGCGCCGAAATGTAGGGCAGTTTTAAACCGCGCGTAGTTTCCCGCGGGCGCGAGGAGTTCGACGCCTAAAACTTTCTTTCGCGCGATTAAAATCCCGTCGCCCTTCTTTATGTATTGCGTTTTATAGTTCGCGTTTTTAATTAGGTTTTCCTTAAAATTTTGTAGCCCTTTTATTATGGTTTTTGCGCCTTTTGTTGGGGTTAGCTCGCCGCTCGCCATGCCGTGGAAGTCTATATTATCCGCGAAGAGAACGCCGGTCGGCAAGAGTAGGGCATCGATAAACGGAAAATAGTTATTATATTGCGCCTTTGCGCCGTCGAGAAAAATAAAATCGAACTTCTCACCGACAGAGATTAGCCGTTGCATTTCGTCGAGCGCGTCGCCGAAGATGACTTTCGCGTTCGGTAAATTCGCTTTTAAGAGTTTGAAACGGTCGGCGTCGATTTCGATTGTTGTTAGATGTGCCGTGCAACTTGACAAAATAACCGCGCCGCTATAACCGATTCCGCCGCCGATTTCGAGGATTTTAAGCGGCTTAATTTTCTCGAGGGTTTCGGCTAAAACCTCGCGCGTTTCGTCCGTTATAATAGGAACGCCGATTTCGAGGCTCTTCGCCTTAATTGCGTCGATTTTTTCGTTCGTAATTTCGTTTGTTGTATCGTTTTTCATAACCTTGCGATTATAGCGCAAATTGACAAGGCGCGCAATAGTATGTTATCGTCTTTCGTGAGTTTAAGCTTAACTTTAGGGGATAATCTTTGCGCGGTTATTAGGAGCGTTCTTTTCGAGGCGCGGGAGTTAGCGAGGGAACAGGCCGAGAAACTCGACCTCTCTCCGATTTTAATTATCGTTCCCGACAGGCTCTCGCTCCGCGCGGAACAAATACTTTTAGAGGACGGCGGGAGTTTTTTAAACCTTAACATTTTGACTTTTTCTAGGCTTTATAATTTAATTGCGGACGAGTTAGTTGGCGACGAGAAAAAGCGAAACGCCGTCGATAAAACGAGCGGGGTTTTGTTTATGTGGAGGGCCATTAAATCCGTTTCCGCCGAGTTAAATTTCTATCGAAAGGCGGCGGGGAAAATCGGTTTTGCGGAGCAAATGTTCAATACGATAAACCAACTCTCGGCCTCGAATTTCTATTTTTCTTTTGACGAAAATTTAATCGAGAACTCGCATTTAAAAGACAAAATTCGCGACATAAAAAAAATCTATGCCTCGTATAACGCCCAAATTTCGCCTGTATGCGACGAAGGGGGTCAGTTGGGGTTTTTACGGCGCAACATAAACGCCTCTGAGTTGATACGCCGCGCTAATGTTTTTGTCGTTGGATTTGACTATCTTCCGCCTGCGCGTTTTTCAGTTTTAGAGGAAATTTTTAAAAGCGCGAAGGGCGTTTTCGTCGGCGCAAAAATCGGCAGTGAGTTTGAAAACGCGGTTAAAGACGCGACAAAAAATTCGGCGAAAACTCGCGAAGAAAAAATCCTTCCGCAGACAAAATATGAGATGAAAATCGCGACGATTAGGTGTGGAAGTGAGCGCGAAGAGGCCGAAAGAATAGCAGACGAAATTGTAGGGCTTATTAAAAACGGCGTGCGGTTCGGCGACATAAAAGTTATTCTAGGCAACTTTGAAAAGTTCGGCGCGGTTTATGCTGAGGTCTTTAAAAGCGCCGGGATAGAGTTTAATATCGACTTATCTCAAAAATTAAGCGAAACGGCAAAGGCGCGTTTTATAAAATCGCTCTTTGAATTAGCCGCCGAGGACAACGCGGAAGCCCTTATAAAAACTCTTTCATTCGGTGAGTTTGATTTAGGCGAAGATTATTTCGAGGTTGAGAACGCGATTATAAAAAATAACTTGCGCCTATCGAGTTTTAAGGCTGATGCGAGATTTAATGAACTTTCCGCGAGTATAAACAAACTAAAAAAACTAAAAACCGCGCGGGAGTTTTGCGAGTTTTTAGACGGGTTCGCTCAAGGCGAAGATGACGTTTTGAAAAAGATGCAGGGGCTTTTTGAAACAATTAGCGACATTTTCGGCGACGAGGAGATTTCCGCGGACGATTTTTATGAGATGATAAGTTCAGTTTTTGACGCGACGAAAATTTCGGGCATTCCGCAATTCGCCGACCGCGTTTTGATTGCTTCCGTTGCGGATTTCGAGCCAACCGAAGTTCCGCACCTGTTCGTTGGGGGCGCGATTTCGGGCGCGATGCCTATCGAAAAGCGCGACAACGACCTTTTAATTGAACAAGATATCGCCCTTCTTAAAAAAATTAAGATAACTATCGACCCGAGCGTTTCGCTCCAAAACTACCGCGCCGCGCGGCACCTCGACAACATCGTTTTCGGCGCGAAAAAAAGCCTAACCGTTTCCTGCGCGCCGAATCGCGCGGAAGGCGAGCGACCGAGCAGTTTGTTTTTACGCCTTGAACGGGCTGGCGCGGAACAGCTTGACAAGGTTTTTGCCGAGCCGAGAACCAAGGGCAGGGCGCTGGATATGCTTTTATCCGCTATGGCGAATGGAACTACTTATAGAAACGAGGAACTTTATTCGAAAATTATAAATACGCTCGGCGCGAATGAATTTATAGTCGACGGAACTAAAAAATACGAGAACCTTTCGCGCGGCGCGGAACTTTTCCGCCCGAAAAAAGTCGTCAGCACAACCCAAATCGAAAAATTTTATAAATGCCCATACCAAGCGTTTTTAGGTAGCGGCTTAGGAATTCGAAAACGCAAAATTTACGGCATGGCGAGTGATGTTATAGGAACAATTATCCACGCGGTTCTAGAAAAAGTTTTCGGCGCGTTTATTGGGAAGAACGTCGATGATTTCGATATACGAGCGCTTAGCGAGGCGGCGTTTAACGAGACGATAAAAGACGACGAGATAAAGGTTTTTGCGGAGGATAAAAATAATAAGCCGATAATATTAAACCTAAAAAAACAAATTTTCGGGATTGTCGATGCGCTTGTTTCTAACATGAAAGAGGGATTTTATCGCCCGAAATATCTAGAAAAGGATTTTAGCGACGGCGTTATTAAGGGGCGCGCCGACCGCGTTGACGCATATAAAGCCAGCGGGAAGGAGTTCGCGGTTGTTTACGATTATAAAACGGGTGCGGAGAGCGGGTTCAGTTTTAAAGAACTTTATTTCGGCGAAAAGTTGCAGCTTCCTATATATAGTGGGTTGCTCGCCAAAGACCATACGATGGGTGGGGCGATGTATGTTGGGTTGCCGGCTGGATATGGGGATAAGCCGAAAACTGCGAAACTCGCGGGGCTAGTCCTCGACGACAACGATAATAGAAGAGCGCTCGGGTATAGCGGGATTAACGAGAGCGCGAACGATTTTTTACCTAAAAGGTTTGTTTCGCGCGAGGATTTCGACGCCGTTATCGAATACGCGAAAACTATGGTTAATATCGCAATCGATGCGTTCGATAAGGGGGTTGTCGCGCCGTCGCCGATAAACGATAAGTCTTGCCGAAATTGCCCGGCGCTCGCCGTTTGCGAAAAGCGGGGAACGAATCGCGCTGACGGGTTTCCGCAGACTATGAATATAAAACACATAACTTCGGCGTTAACAGGAGGGCAGGCATGACGAAATGGACAACCGCACAAGCGAACGTTATTAAGAGCGACGCGAAAAAGTTGCTTGTTTCGGCGTCGGCAGGCAGCGGCAAAACCAGCACCATGATCGAGCGAATAATCCGCCGAATTTTAGATGAGGGCGTTAGTTTAAACGAGGTTCTTGTTTTAACCTTTACGAAAGAATCCGCGAGCGATGTTAGGGGTAAACTTCGCGCCGCGCTCGAAAAGGAATTCGCGAACGAAAAAGACGAAAATATAAAATCGCGCCTCGAAAAAGAGTTATTAAATCTTTGTACAGCAGAAATCGGCACATTCCATAGTTTTTGCGGGGATATTATTCGGCAAAACTTTCAAGTTTTGACGGACATTTCCGCGGATTTTGCGATTGTTGACGAGGTTGAAACTTCGCGGTTAATGCAAGGCGTTATCATTTCCGCAATCGCCGAGAATTATGATGCCGCGCGCGAAACGGTCGACCTTTATTTAGCATCTCGAAAATACGATGCGCTTATAGGTGATATTATTATGTTATCTTCGAAGTTCGAGAGCATAGTCGACGTCGACGATTGGCTCGAAACGGTCGGGTTTGCTTGCTATAACGAGGATATCGACGGCGGGCTCGCGCTAAAAACTATTTTGGCGGATTTTATCGAGATTGGGCAAAATTTTTATTCGAAATTCGCGAACTTTAAGGACTTCGCGGAAACGCCGGCGGGCGATAAAACCAAACCGTTCGTCGAGCATTGCCTCGAGGCCGCGAACCAACTTATGAATTTGCGCAGTTATGATGATTTACATGAACTCGCGACAAAAATTAAGTTCGACACATTAAAAGGCGACAGGGAAGCGCAAGAATACGTAGATTTTAAAGACTTGCGCACCGAGTTTAAGGAATTAGTTTTAGGTAGTTTAAAACATTTCGAGATAGATAAAACGACGGCGCAAAAGAACATTGCGCGCGATAAGAAGGTTGTCGAGGGGCTTGTTTTCCTGACTAAAAAATTTATCGCTGAATATAGCGCGCTTAAAAAACGGCGCAATCTTTTAGATTTCGCCGACCTCGAACGGCTTGCGCTCGAAGTTTTAAAGAGCCCACAAACTAAGGATTTATTCGCGAGGCGCTTTAAATACGTTTTTGTCGACGAGTTCCAAGACGTTAATAAAATCCAAGAGGAAATCGTCGCGCGCGTTTCGGGCGAGGGAACGAAAGTCTTTATCGTCGGCGACGTTAAGCAAAGCATTTACGGCTTCCGCGGTTGCGACCCAGACATTTTTGCGCAAAAGATAAACGGCGGGGAGCGCGGTGCGTCTGTCGAACTTTTAAACTTTAATTTCCGCTCGAGCCCAGACATTTTAGAGTTTTGCAACCGCGTTTTTACCCCGATTATGCGCGAGGAGACTGCGGGCGTTAATTACGCGGATTCGAGCAAGTTTACGTCGGGGCTCGGGGCTTATAAAAACGAGATAACGCCTTATAATATCGATATAATAGAGCGCGAGCCGAGAGAGAAAGTCGAAGTCAGCGGCATTTATAATATTCTCGGCGAAACGGAAATAAGCGATGAAGTTAAGACGATAGCCGCGGAGGCGGAACTAGTCGCTAGATACATAACCCAAGTTCAGGGCAAGAAAATTTTTGACGCGAAGAAGGGCGACTTCCGCGCTGAGCCAGTTTCGTTTAGCGACATCGCCGTCCTCGCCCGAAACAGTACGCATTTTAACGCGTTATCAGTTGCGTTTAGGCGACACGGCATAAATTTTGTCCTTGATAAAAAAACGAAAGCGAACGAAATCGCCGAAATTTCCGCGCTAAATTCATTCCTCTTTTCTTGCGTTAACCCGACAAACGATACCCCGATTGTTTTATGCATGCAAAGCGTCTTATTCGGGTTTTCTTGCGAGGAGTTAGCACAAATAAAACTTTGCGCGAAAGAAAAAATAAGCGCGAATGAGAGGGCGGGGGCGAACGAAAAAACGAATTTTTACGAGCAAATTCAAAATTATATCGAAACTAAAAACGACGAACTTTCGAAAAGGCTCGTGAATTTTGTCGCGACATTAAAAAAGTATAACGGGCTCGCGAAAAATATGACGGTTAGCGAAATTTTGCGCGTTTTCGTCGCTGAAACTCGGGCAATCGAACGCTTTTCGCTAGCGGGGTATTTCGAAGCGCAAAACAACATCGAAAAATATATTGACGCGGTTAATAAACCAATCGGCGAGAGCATTTCGGCGTTTTTATACTTACTCGAACAGGGGCTTATCGAGATTGAAATCCCTTCGGGGGGCGTAGGCGAGGACGCGGTTCGGGTTATGACTATTCATCACAGTAAGGGTTTAGAGTTCCCGATCGTTATCGTTTTTGATGTTTCGGCGAATTTTTCGAGCCAAGACGAGCGCAAAATGCTCTTATTCGATAAGAATTTAGGGCTTTCTATGGCGAGTTATGACGCGGATAATTTTGTTCGAACGGGTTCGCTCGCGCGGATAGCGATGAAAATCGGGAAGAAGCGCGAGACGATCGCTGACGAGATGCGGCTTTTATATGTTGCGCTAACTCGGGCGCAAAACGCGCTTTATATAGTAGGGTCGAGTAAACCGCGAAAGTCAGTTAACGGGAGCCTAAGCCTTTTCGATATAAAACGGGCAGGGAATATGTTGGATTTTCTTTATCTATCTAACGCGGAGTTTAACTATATAAAGAAGGATAGCATCGAAGTTTTAACCGCGGACACAACATCTAGTGGGGTTTCTATTATAAACGATACAAAACTTGACCTTTCGTTTAATTACGCGAACGAGTTAGCGACAAAAACGCCGACGAAATCGACAGTTACCTCGCTAACTAAAACCGAAATCGAGGACGCGATAGATATACCTAAACAAGTTTATTTGGGTAAAGATCGGGGCGCTGAATACGGAACGATTTTCCATAAAAAAATGCAGCGCCTAATCGCGCGCGGAGAATTTCCGCAAAACGAAAGTGAGCCGAATATTATTATCGAGAACGAAACTGACCCGAACGTCATTCGCGCGTTGCCGATTATAAGCGAACTTATTTCCGGCTCTAAAACTTACGCCGAAGTTCCGTTTATTAAGAGCGAAACTCAAAACGGCGAGAAAATTGTCGTTCAAGGCGTTATCGATTTAATTGCGGTTTTCGCCGATAGGGCTATCGTTATCGACTATAAAACGACGAAGGGCAGCGAGGCGCACCTAAAAGAACTTTATTCGGGGCAACTTAACTATTATAAATCCGCCGCCGCCGAGTTTTTGCTGAACTTACCTATCGAAACCTATATTTATAGTACACATTTAGCGAAACTAATTAAACTTTAAGCCTGACTGCATATTTTATTTGACTTAATGACGCGAAATATGCGAAGTTTTTATATGAAGTTTTTAGATTTGCTTGGCGCGATTAACTCCGAGGATATTATAAAGCCAGAGTTCGTCGAAAACATGGAGGAATTGCAACAAGCCGGCGCGATGTTTAAGGTTTTTTGCCTTATTATCATTGGGCTTATGGGCGCGGCGGCGGTTTTCTTCGCGATTTGGATGGGCTATCGGTTCGCGACTGCCGACACCGAGGAAAAACGCAAAAACGAAAAGGCGCATCTTTTTTACGCGCTCTTTGGCGTTGTTGTTGTCGTCGGCCTTATTGTAATTTGGACGCGGTTTAGCGACCAATTGGTAGCCATGCAAACCGCGCAAAACGAAAAAGTTATAAATGGCGCGGAGAAGGCGGCGGGGACGCTTGGACTGTCGAACCCCCAGAGCCTTATTGACTTTATAAAAATTATCACGTATGTTGCGCAATGGCTTATTGGGCTTTTAGGCATCGCGGCGGTTATCTTTGCAGTTTATGTCGGGATAAAATTCTTCGTTGCTGACGAGGAAGAGAAACGCAAGAACGCGAAAATGCAATTCGTTTATTCGATTGTTGGTATGTTTGCGGCGCTCGCGATAATAATTTTATATAATACTTTAATTTTAGATTGGATGTTCGGTTAAGTTTCGGCGGCTTAAAAATCCCATTTAAATATATGACAATTCGGGCAGTTCTTAATAAGATCTGTGTGATCATCGTCTTTGGGTTCTCCCTCGAAATATCGGCGCGCAACCGCGCCGGCAGTCCCATGCCCAACAATTAAAATATTTTCACCTTGATAGGTCTTTTTTAATTTGTCGAAGAAGCCATGCGTTCTTGGCTTGCAAGTTTTCGCGATGTCTTCGAAAAATTCTTTGTCATTATTAGCTTTATACGTCCTCCTAAATTCCGCGTCAGTCATTCCGTCTGGCATTTGCCATTCGCGCAGCCTTTCGTTGATAATCGGCTCTAAATCTAAACCTAATGTTCGCAAAATTATTTCGCAAGTTTGTTTCGCCCTAACGAATGGACTGCAATAAACTTTATCGAACTTTACGCCCCTAAAATTCTCGGCGGCGGCTTTCGCTTGTTCTCGTCCTAGGGCTGTGAGTTTCGTGTTGCGGTCGGCTATTCGCCAATTTACATACGTTTCAGGGTTATAATCGGGCTGCTCATAACGAATGTTCCGCTCGCTTTGCCCATGCCTAATGTAATAAATCATAGTTTACTTTATAAGTAAGTGGATAACTTCGTCAAGCGACTTGAAGATGAAGAAAAAACAATTTCGTGCGCGCCCGCGTATTATAAAGATATATGCAAGTCGCGGAAATTTGGGCGATTGCGTCCGCCGTTTCGGTTGATGCGATTTTTGTTGGAGTTTCGCTGGGCGCGGAAGGGCGCGGCAACATAAAACTGACTTTTTTAAAGACTTTTTTGTTGTTTGCGATTTTGTCGGTTGCGAGTTTCGGGGCGATACTTTTTAGGCTTGAAATTGGCGCGAGATACGTCGGCGTCGCGTTTATCCTGCTTGCGATAAAGACGGTTCTTTCACGCGATGATATAATCGCGGTTAACTTTTTCGATACTCTTTTTTTAGGCGTTGTAATGTCGTTTGATGTTATAATTTCTGCCGTTTTAACGCGCGCGCCGCAAATAATTTTGGCCGCGCATGTCGTTGCGCTTTTTATTGGGGTGATTCTCTCGAAATTTTTTAATCGGGTAGGGCTTGACGGCAAATATATCTCGGTTCTTGCGCTGCTTGGGGTCGGGCTAACCCATATAACTATCTAGCTGCCTTCGGGCTAACCCATATATAGGGGCATTTTTATGAGAAATACTACTATATCTTGCGTTATAGGCGCAAAAATTTCAAGTTGCGGGCTTTTTTAAAATATAGTATAATAGCGGTATGCAAGAAGAAAAATCATATGATAGCAGTTCTATTCAAGTCCTCGAAGGGTTAAACGCGGTTCGCATGCGGCCGGGTATGTATATTGGAACGACGGGCATAAAGGGCATGCACCACCTTCTTTGGGAGATTGTTGATAATGCGATTGACGAGGTCGCGAACGGCTTCGGCGATACTATGACGGTCACGATTTATCCGGATAATTCGGCGTCAGTTGAGGATAATGGGCGCGGGATTCCGGTTGACCTTCATAAAACGCTTAAAGTTTCGGGGGTTGAAGTTGTATTTACACAACTCCACGCCGGCGGAAAGTTCGGCAACGAGAATTATAGTTTCTCGGGGGGCTTACACGGCGTTGGCGCTAGCGTAACTAATGCGCTTAGCGAATGGACGGAAGTTACGGTTAATAAAGACGGCAAGCAATATTTTATAAAGTTCGCGCCGTCGAAAGATAAAGACGGGAAAATGCATTACGGCGTTGCGACCGCGCCCCTTAAAGAGGTTGGGAAAACGGCGAAAAAAGGAACGTTCGTTAAGTTTTTGCCGGATGGGGAAATGTTCAGGCACGCCGAGTTTTCGCACGAAATTATCGTTAAACGCTTGCGCGAACTCGCTTACCTTAATAAGGGCGTCCGAATAATTTTTAAGGACGAGCGCGTTTCGGCGGATAATACGGAGATTTTGCCAACTTATGAGTTTAAATACGACGGTGGGCTAGCGGATTTTTGCGAATATCTTAATGATAATAAAACCAGCATTTACGCAAAACCCTTAATAATCGAGGGGCAAACCGAAAATATGCCGATTGCGTTCGCGATGCAGCACACCGACCAATATACGGAATCCGTTTTCAGTTATGTTAATAATATCCCAACCAGCGAGGGCGGAACGCACGAAACGGGTTTTAAGGCGGGCATAACCCGCGCGTTTAACCAAATCGGCAAGCAAAACGGTTTCATTAAGGAAAAAGATACCGCGCTTATGGGCGAAGATTATCGCGAGGGGTTGACGGCGGTTTTGTCGATTAAGATGCGAGAGGTTCAATTCGAGGGGCAAACAAAGACAAAACTCGGCAACCCAGAGGCAAAAAGCGAGGTTGAGGGGTTTGTTTATTCGAAACTTATCGAATATTTCAGCAATCTCGAAAAAGATAGCAAGAAAAAGAATTTATTCGATACGATTATGACGAAAGCTAAGGGCGCGGCGCGGGTTCGTGAGGCTGCGAGGCGCGCGAAAGACAACGCCCGAAAGTTAAACAGCATCGACGGCGGCGTTTTAATCGGAAAGCTTTCGAGTTGTACGGGGCGTAAGCCCGAATTTAACGAGATTTTTATCGTTGAGGGCGACAGCGCGGGCGGAACAGCCAAACAAGGGCGCGATAGGAGCATCCAAGCGATTTTGCCGCTTCGGGGAAAGCCGCTTAACGCTGAAAAGAAACGGCTCGACCAAGTCCTCGATAACGAAGAGTTTAGAACGCTTATCTCGGCGCTCGGGACTGGAATCGGGGAAGATTTTAACCTTGATAACTTAAAATATCATAAAGTTATAATCCTCGCCGACGCCGACCAAGACGGTGCGCATATCCGTTCCATTCTCTTAACGTTTTTCTATCGTTATATGCGCGATTTGGTCGCGGAGGGGCACGTTTATATAGGTATGCCGCCGCTTTATAAGGTTTGGCGAAAGGATTGGAGCGCGTATTGTTATGACGATATTGAGTTAAAAAAGGTTACGGCAACGCAAAAAGGCTCGATTCAGCGTTATAAAGGGCTCGGCGAGATGAATGCCGACCAACTTTGGGAGACGACGATGAGCCCGCAAACGCGAAAGTTATGCCGCGTTTCAATCGATGACGCCGCGGAGGCCGAGCGGCTCATAACGACGCTCATGGGCGACAATATCGAGGCGCGAAAGGAATATATAAGTCGCCACGCGAACTTTAATAAGGAAGAAACGATCGCCTCGAAAGCAGTTAAGAGTAAAATGACAACAAAAGGAGGCGAGTAAGATGAATTTCGACGATTTATTAGATGATAATATTGACGACGATATAAAGGGCGCTAAAAAGGCGAAACCACAAGATGTAGGGGCATCTATGAAAGAAAAGCCCCAAGATATTGAACCGAAAGCGGGGAAGGGGGCGAAAGCCGAAACCGAACCCGTTAGCGCAAATGAAAACAGCGACAGCGATAATAATAGTAAACCAAGCGGCGCAACGAAAAGGGCGATGAAGCAACCCGAAAGCGTTAGTAGCGACAGTGGTGACGACGGCGATAACAGCGGGCTAATAGAGAAGTCGATTGCGCAAGTTATGCATGAATCCATGATTCCTTATAGCGAGTTTGTTATTCTCGATAGGGCTCTTCCGCGCGTTGAGGACGGTTTAAAACCCGTTCAACGGCGCATTCTTTACGCGATGCACGACCTCGGGCTTTTCCCGGACAGGCCGTTTAGAAAAAGCGCGGGGATTGTCGGCGAATGTTTAGGTAAATATCATCCCCACGGCGATAGTTCGGTTTACGACGCTATGGTTCGGCTCGCGCAACCCTTTAATATGAATATGCCGCTGGTTTGGGGGCAAGGGAATTTCGGTAGCGATGACGGCGATTCGGCGGCGGCTATGCGTTATACGGAAGCCAAATTATCGCCGCTCGCGCTCGAACTTTTGCGCGATATTGATAAGGAAACCGTTCCGTTTTCGCTAACTTTCGACGATAGGAATACGGAGCCAGATATTTTACCGGGCAGGTATCCGAACCTTTTAACAAACGGCACGACGGGTATTGCGGTTGGGCTCGCGACGAACATTCCGCCGCATAATCTAGGCGAAGTTATCGACGCGCATATCGCCTTTATCGACAACCCTAAAATTACGCTTAAAGAAGTCATGAAGATAATTAAAGGGCCGGACTTTCCGACTGGGGCTTGGGTTATTGCGGGCGAGGAACTTAAAACGGCTTACGAAACGGGGCGCGGAAAGGTTGCCATGCGCGCGAAAATCCATATTGAAGTCGACGGCAACGACAGGCGCAATATCGTCATAAGCGAACTTCCTTACCAAGTTAATAAAGTTGCGCTCCAACGCTCGATTGCGGATTTACGCGAAAGCAAGAAGGGCGCGCTGCAAAACATAACCGAAATTCGCGACGAGAGCGACCGAAACGGGATGCGCGTCGTTATAAAGATTAAAAAGGACCAAGACGCGAAGGAAATTTGCGATTTGCTGTTTAAGTTCACCAGCCTTCAATGCAACTTCAACTTTAATATGGTTGCAATCGCGGGCGGCAAGCCGAAACAAATGGGGCTCCTCGAACTTATCGAATATTACGTTAATTATCAGCGCGAAGTTATCTATAAACGCTGCGTTTTCGAACTTAACGAGGCGAAAGAGCGCGCGCATATATTAGAAGGGCTCTTAATCGCGATTAAAAATATCGACGAGGTCGTTAAGATTATCAAAACCTCGAAGCATACGACCGAGGCGCGCAAACGCTTAATGGATACCTTTAATTTAAGCGAGCGCCAAGCCCAAGCGATTTTGGATTTGCGGCTCGCGCGGTTAACAAGCCTCGAAGTTTACAAACTCGAAGAGGAACTCGCTGGGTTGCTTGCGCTTATCGAGAAGTTAACCGCGATTATCGGGTCTAAAAAGTTGCAATTCGACGTCGTTAAACAAGAGATGCTTGAAATTAAGAAAAAATACAAAATCGAACGCAGAAGCAAGATTATTTCGAGTATCGACGAGGCAACCATCACCGCCGATGACGACGAAAAGCCTGTTGAGGACGTTGTTATTACGATAACGCCGGCTGGAACCGTTAAGCGAATGGCGGCCAAGCACTTTTCGATGAGCCAAACTGAGTTTAGGGAGGGCGGCCTAACCGACATAAACCTCGTCGCAATCAAAACGCAAACGAATAAACTCCTTTATTTCTTTACGAGCGTTGGGAATTGCTTTAAGGTTGACCCGACCGAAATCGCGGATTGCAGGCTTAAAGATAAGGGCACGCCGTTTAGTAAGATAGTTGGCGCGCTAGCGGAGGGCGAAAAACCAATCGCGGTTTATGAAACTGAGCCGGATAAATTGCCGGAAACGGAACTCGTTTGGCTGACTTCGCTCGGCATGATCAAGCGCTCGAAGTTTGCGGACGCTTGCGGCGTCGTTAAATCGAACTTCCAAGTTTATAAATTGCGCGAGGACCGAAAAGACGCCGTCCTTCGCGTTGACGAATTTAGGGCAGGGCGAACGATTATGCTCGTGGCTTCTAACGGATTCGTCCTGAACGCGGCGACGGGCGATGTTCCGCTTCAAGGGCGAATCGCTGGCGGCGTTAAGGGCATGCAAATCGACGATAATGTCGTTTGCGCAGGCAACAGTATGTGCGCGCCGAAGGGTTTTGTCGTTGCGATTACAAATAAAGGCAAGATTAAGAAAACCGCGGTTGGCGATATCGATAAGGGAACGCGCTATCGTAAGGGCTTGCAGTTCGGCGCGCTCGAAAAAGACGAGAAAATCATTTTCGCAAGTTATGTCAAGGGCGACGAGGACGTTGTTGCGGAGCTCGAGGGCGGTGAGTTTGCGGTTGTTCCGCTCGAAATCTTGAGCCCGAGCGACCGAACGAGTAAGTTTAAACAAATTTCCAGCGCGCCAAAAGGCAGCCTCGTCCGCGCGGCGTATCTTCATAGGCGCAAGATAAATAACTGATTAAACTAGGCGCGCGCGAATAAAATTAAAATAGATAACTAAAAAGGGGAGTTTTAAAATGGAGTTTTCGAAAATTCAGCCTATTATAGAAGAGCTTGATAAATTGCGCGCGGAAGTTGACGCGGTTGATGCGAGGCTCGCTCCGCTTATCGCGAAACGGTTCGAAATCGTCCGCAAAATTGGGGCTCTAAAACGCGCGAATGGGATTGCCGCCGTTGACGGCGTCCGCGAAACTGAGATTTTAAGGAGCGTTATCGAATGCGGCGACGAGGTCGCGGAAGTTTACCGCCGCATTTTCGATATAGCGCATAGGATACAAAAGAGATAAACAAAAAACGCCGCAATTAGTGGCGTTTTTGGTATACATAATACTAGATATTGTGTTTCAACTGATTTATAACACTCTAAGTAGAACTAATAGAACAACCGCAAGGACACTGAAAGCGACAGTTAGGATTTGATGCGCTTTTGTTAAGGTGCTGTTCGCCGTTTTTGTCTCAACCTCGTATAATATAACACCAACAAGGCAAAACCCAATCAAACAACTAAGGCTTGAAACCAAGAGAGCCGTTGTCGCGCCCCATAGGCAAACGACACCCGTAGTTAATTGCAAAATGGTTACCGAGAACAAAATCCGCAAAACATAACTTTTTAACAAAAACTGCTCGGACTGAGTGTCATTTGTTCCGTTGTTTCCTGCGATTATCCTCGTATAACCTTTGCGTATCAACAAGTAAGCAACGAGAGATATAACTGCTGTAAATAGACTAAATATCCCGTATCCCATTCAGCGGACCTCCTTAATATAAATTAAAGCGCGGCTTTTGCTTTTGCAACGAGTTCGAGGAAGGCCTTTTCGTCGTTGATTGCGATTTCGCTGAGCATCTTGCGGTTAAGGTCGATACCGGCTTTCTTTAAACCGTCCATGAGGCGGCTATATGAAATGCCTTGTTGGCGTGCGGCTGCGTTTATGCGGGCAATCCAAAGCGCGCGGAAGTCGCGTTTTTTAAGACGGCGGCCAACCCAAGCGTATTGACCGGACTTCATAACTTGTTCGCGGGCAACACGATAAAGGGTGGATTTGCTGCCGCGGTAGCCCTTCGCAAGGCGCATGATTTTGCGGCGTTTTTTAAGTGCGTTAACGCTTCGTTTAATTCTCATTTTCTAATTCTCCTTTTGTTTGGGACTTACGCTTGGATAAGGCGTTTGATTGCGCGCTCTTGCGTCGAATCAACATAACTGCCTTGACGCAATTTGCGTTTTCTTTCTCGACTTTTTTTGTTTAAGATGTGATTTTTGCCTTGTTTGTTGCGTTTAATTTTTCCGCTCGCGGTTGGCAAGAATCGTTTTTTAGCACCGCTATGTGTTTTTGCCTTTGGCATTTTCGTTTTCTCCTTCCAATTTTGTTTTTATATTTGAAGCCAATTTGACTTTAAATAACTGTTTTGTTGCCCTTATTTTTTCTTTTTAGGGGCTAGGGTCAGCATCAAGTTTATGTTGCGTCCGGGAACGCCACCGCGCGTTAGGGCTTGGTCGATGTCGGCAATATCCGCCATCTTCGCCGCGAAATCGTTTAGGATTGCGACGCCCTTATCCGCATTTTGCGTTTGGCGGCCGCGGATTCGGTTTATGCAAACTTTAACTTTGTCGCCGTCGTCGATGAAGCGGCGCGCTGCCTTCATTTTAAACGCAATTTCGTTTTCTTGAATCCCGAGACTTAGTTGAACTTCCTTGGTTTTCGTGCTGGCTTGGATGCGTTTTTGCTCCTTTTCCTTGCGGATAATCTCATAACGATATTTTCCGTAATCGATGATACGCGCAACGGCAGGGTTGCTTGTCCCGCTAACGAGAACGAGGTCAAGCCCAGCCTCGTCGCTTGCGCGGAGTGCCCCAGCGAGCGGCATAACGCCGAGTTGTTCGCCATTTTCGCCGATGACCCGAAGCGGGCTTTCGGTTATCGCGTTGTTTGTTTTAAGTTCCTTAAAAATTTTTAAAATCCTCCAAATTTTTCTTTTTCGCGGTTTTTCGCTCCCCAAATATATCGGGAATTGTTGACTAAGTCGGACGCACTGAAAGTGCTAAATGTCTTTCGGGCTCTTTTCGGTTCAAAACCTCTGTTTTCTCAGTCATTTAGCTAACTAAACATCCCTCGAAAACCGCGATTTTGTCCTCGAAAATAACCTCGAAACCCATTTCCCGACTTAATCAACAATCCCCTCGCGAAATCCCACTGATTTGAAAAAAGAAGTAGAATTAGTCCACTTCTTTCATTTCACAAAAAATCTTGGGGGTAATTTTTTGTTATCCAAGCAATATTTTTCAACCGCTTGGAGAGAAAT
>JAISHI010000001.1 GCA_031262595.1 Christensenellaceae bacterium
AAATTATGTGTTATTATGATGACGCTAGCCAAAGCAACAGCACTCGTTCGCGAGTGAGGAAAGTCCGGGCATCAAATGGCAGGGTGCAGGCTAACGGCCTGTCGGGGCAACTCGAAGGAAAGTGCAACAGAAAATAAACCGCCCGCATGGGTTTTGCCCCTAGCGAGCAAGGTTGAAAAGGCGGAGTAAGAGCCCACCGCGCGCTTGGCGACAAGCTCGGCAATGTAAACCCCACCTGATGCAAGGTTAGATGTCGTGGCGGAGCAATCCGCGAAAAACTTAGCCAGAGTCCACGGCACATACACCGCGTGAGCGCGTTGGCAACAGCGCGCCAAGATAGATTGTTGCTTGGGAGCTGTTGATTGCTCCTAAACAATTTTAGGACGATGCCTTTTTTGCCCCTTTCCGTGTCTTTTTCGGTTATTTAGCTTTGCTAAACTGCCCTCAAAAGCCGCGAAAATGGTCTAAAAAATTCATTCGCCTAAAATCGTTAGTAGCTAATCAACAGCTCCGAAACAGAACCCGGCTTATTGGCTAGCTCCATTAGGCGACATCGCTCAAATAATTTCGGTGCTTTGCGCGTCTTTTTGGCTTAAAAACTCGTGTTTCTCGGTTATTTAGTTTACTAAACCGCCCTCGAAACGCTCGCTTTTAATCTCAAAAATCCGCTGCAAATCCCTCGAAATTATTTGAGCTCTGCCGCCTCGCGCGTTTCGGCGCGTTTTTGTTTTAATAAGTCTTATAATTGCAATAATTAAAGCGTGATTTTAGCGGCTTTGTTTTTAATTTTAACTGCTTGTTTTTTAACTCTATATTTTAAAAAGCCGAACTTTGGGTTAAGTTCTTTAAACTTAAAATCGAATATTAAAGAAAGCATAATAAAACTCGAAAAAATAACAGATAAAAGCGAGCGCGTTTTCGCGATACTCGGGAACGAGGTTAAGATTTTTAATAAGATGAACTTTGTCATGCCGAGTCGGCGTGGCGTTCCCGAACTTTATCGCGATTGGCTTTCGTATTTTCTTGTTTGCGGGAAAATACCGCTCGGCGTCAGCGGTTATGATAAACTTTTCATGGCATACGCGGAATATGTTCTTTATAATAGAAGTTTCGACGAAATCGAGCGCAAACGCATTTTAAAAAACCTAGTTTTTATTCTATCGAAAAACGTTCTTATAAAAAAGAAACTTGCCGCCGAGAAAGTTGTCGCGCAAAAATTCTTCTTATATAAGCAAGTTCGTTATAAATTTTTCTCGGGGGAGTGCTTTGATATTTTGAGCGCGCCGTTTGAGGTTGAAGCCGCCGAAGCGTACCCGAGTTATATCCGCTATGGGCTTAAAGAAGGGGAGTGTAAGTTTTCGGTCGATAAAAAAAGCGGCGTTCGGGAGTTCGAGTTCGATTTAAAAAAGTCCGCGCGGTTAAAGTTCGAGATTGGGAACGATAAATACGAATATAAAATTACGAAAACTTCTGGGAGCGTTCTTTGCGTCAACGAGCGAACGAAACGCGCAACGCAAATCGTCGCTGCCTACGGAAAGGTTTGTTTCACGCATAACTTACTCTCCGAAAAAAGCGAACTTTTAATAAATTGTTTAGCTGCGGGCGAGGTTAAAATCTTCGTTATAGAGGGCGAAACGCGGGCGGAAGTTCAGCGCAAATTTAAGGATTTATCAAACGCGAATTTTAAAATTAACGCGCTTTTAAGCGAAGCGGAAATTGAGGTTCAAGCCGACGTCGAGCCGCTTCTCATGTGCGCAAAAACGGCGCAAAACATCGCGGGTAAATTTATGCCAAAACACTACGAAACCGCTAGAAACGCATATTTGGGGCTTAAAATGGCATCGCTAGTTTTCGAATCTACTCAAATCGGCGATATCGAGGCGATTTTTTGGCGTTTTGAAATTTTTAAAAAAGTTGGGCGAGCGCTTAACGGGCTAAACATTTTCGTTTTATATTCCAGCAAAAATAACTATCTCGTTAGCGCGATAAAAAACTTTTTGAGCGCGCGGGAAATTAAAAATCTAAACGCAGATAAAGTCTTTTTGTATTTCTTAGATAGGGTTTCCGTCGACAATAAAATTGTTCATTATTTTCATTGCCTAAAAGAGAAAGTTATGTAAAAATATCTCATTATATTATATATAAGGAGGAATAAAAATGGAACTTAAAGGTTCGAAAACAGAACAAAACTTAAAAACCGCATTTAGCGGCGAGAGCGAGGCGCGCAATAAGTATACCTATTTCGCGAGCAAGGCAAAAAAGGACGGCTATCCCGTTATCGCGAGCGTCTTCGAGGAAACCGCAGCCAACGAAAAGGAACACGCGGAACTTTGGTTTAAAAAACTCGGCGGGATAAACGATACTATGGCGAACCTAATCGCGGCGGCGGCAGGCGAGAAGTATGAATGGAGCGATATGTATGCCGAATTTTCGCGCGTTGCGAAAGAGGAGGGCTTTAACGACTTAGCCGTGCAATTCGCTCATATCGGCAGCATCGAGCGCGAACACGAAGCGCGTTATTTGCGCCTCGCCGACGAACTTAAAAGCGGGAAACTTTTCCACCGCGACGAGCCTGTCGCTTGGATTTGCACAAACTGCGGAAAGCACGTAATCTCGAAAGACGCGCCCGACCTTTGCCCAGCCTGCCAACACCCACAAGGCTACTTTACGGTGGATACAACCGTCGATGGACAAAAACTCGCAAAATAATCGAAATTATCAATAAATAAAATTTGACAAATCTAAAATATAGCCTATAATTAAGTTAGGCTATTTTTTATCATAACGATAAATATAGATAAAAATTTTTTAAGGAGCAAAATTATGGTTAACTTAAACCTAATTGCTTCCTTAAATACAGGACTTGCAATCGGTTTGATTGTTTTGGCGTTAGTTCTCGGGCTTGCCGGCGGATATTTCGCAAATGGGCTCATCTCGAAATCAAAACAAGATAAAAGCAAAATGAGCGCGAACCAAATCGTTCAAAAGGCTTTGGCTGAGGCAGGGGCTGTTAAAAAGGAAGCAATACTTGAAGCAAAAGAAGAAGTTCACAAACTTAAAGTCGAGGCGGATAACGAGCTACGCGCGCGAAGGGCGGAAGTTCAAAAAATAGAGGACAGGATTTTGTCGCGCGAGGAGCAAATTGTTAGTCGCGAAGCGGTTATAACCGCGAAAGAAACCAGCCTCGATAAGGAAAAAGAAAACCTCGAAAAACAAAAAGAGGGCGTTGTTGCGCGCCTCGCCGAAATCGATAAAATAAAGGACGAGGAAGTTTCGAAACTCGAAAAAATCTCGGGCCTTACGAAATCTGAGGCGAAAAAGCAAATCGTTGACGAATTAGTCGACAGCGCAAAACAAGACGCCGTTAAATTCGTTAAACAAATCGAAGAGGACGCCCGCGCAGACGCCGAGAAAAAGGCGCGCGACGTTATAACCAACGCGGTTCAACGTTGCTCGACGGATCATAGCAACGAAATTACCGTTTCTGCGGTTGTCGTTCCTAGCGACGAAATTAAGGGCAGGCTTATCGGGCGCGAGGGGCGCAACATTCGAAGCATCGAGGCGGCGACAGGCGTTGACCTCATTATCGACGACACTCCCGAAACGATTACGCTATCCTCGTTCGACCCATACCGCCGCGAAATCGCGAAAATGGCTATCGAGAAACTCATTGCCGACGGGCGCATAAACCCAAACCGCATTGAAGAGTTAGTTGAGCGCGCGAAAAAAGAACTCGACACCGAGATTAAAGAAATCGGCGAAGAGGCAAGTTTCGACGCGAAAGTGCATGGGCTTAACCCAGAACTTATTAAACATCTTGGGCGCTTAAAGTTCCGAACGAGTTATGGGCAAAACGTTTTGCGTCATAGCGTTGAGGTTTCGCTGCTTGCGGGACTTCTCGCGACCGAACTCGGCGCGAACGAACAAATCGCAAGGCGCGGCGGACTTTTACATGATATCGGTAAAGCCACCGACCACGAAGTCGAAGGCACTCACACCCAAATCGGCGTTGAACTCGCGCGTAAATTTAAGGAAAGCGAAGCCGTTGTTCATTGTATTGAGGCGCACCATTTTGACGTTCCGTTTAAGAGCGTTGAGGCGATACTCGTCCAAGTTGCCGACGCCATTTCGTCGTCTAGGCCGGGCGCAAGGCGCGAGAATATCGAGGGCTATGTTAAACGTTTGCGCGACCTCGAGGATATTTGTATCGCGAAAAAAGGCGTTGATAAGGCTTATGCGATTTCCGCAGGGCGTGAGGTTCGCGTTATAGTTAAACCCGACCAAATTAGCGATGCCGACGCGGTTTTCATGGCGAAAGAAATCGCGAAAGAGGTCGAGGAAAAACTCCAATACCCGGGCGAGATTAAAGTTAACGTTATCCGCGAAACCCGCGTAGTCGAAACGGCGAGATAAAAGGAGACTTAAAAATGAGTAAAATTAAAGAATATATGGCGTCAGGAAGCAAGGGCGTTAATTTTGAAAAAGAGCAAGAATTGTTAGATAAGATGGTTTTGCTCGAGGGCGTTTGGGTTAGATCTGAGCTCGCAGAGCGAAATAAGGAAGAGGAGCTTTATGTACATGATAATAATTTTGATAAAGAGGGCAACTATCGCATAAGTTATAAAAATATTTATTGGGCGTATCGCCCAAAAGAAGTAGAGGGCTTAAAACGAACATTTGGTTATAACAATGGTAGGATTACGGTTATCACCTCAGATGATAAACTTTATGGTGCGCCTGCAACAAAAGAGGTTATGCAGTTATTAAAAGAAGCGGGTTATGAAAGTGGAGCAGTTGGTGTTGAGCTTTCGAACGGCGAGAAAATAGCCGATAAGGAAGGACAAGAAGAAGTTTTAAAGAAATGGAACGCTCTTAATGAACAACAACAAAAAGAAATCGAGGAAGAGCAAAAACGACAACAACAAGCCGACCAAGGCATAGAAAAATAAAACCAAACAAAAACGGCGCGCGCCGTTTTTTTGTGGGTTAAATAATAATCTCAACCGCGTTCTTTCCGCAATATTTCGCTTTTAAGAGTGCGAGGTAAACGCCTTTTGGGTTTGAGATAAACTTAATTTGTTTTATGGCGAGGTTATTATTTTGGAAAATTTGAACGGCCTCAGCGGTTCGGGCGGAAGGAACGCAAAAGAAAACCTCGCCGCCGCATTTTAAAAGCCGCGTCGCCGCAACCGCGAGGTCGGTTAGGGTTAGGGTATCATCATGCCGCGCCGAGAGTTTCGTTTCGTTCGCGCTTTTTTTGCCGTTATTAAAATATGGCGGGTTGCAGATAATCGCGTCGGCGAGGTTCGGCATCTCGCGATATAGTTCCCGCGCGTCGGCGGTCTTAACCTCGATATTTTCGAACTCGTTAAGTTTAACATTCTCCGCGCAAAGTTCGGCCGCGCGCGGATTTATATCGACCGCAACAATTTTTTTAGGGTTAAAGGCGTTCTTTATAAAAAGCGTTAAAACTCCGCTCCCGCAACCGATATCGATAACGGTTGCCGACTTTTTACAAACGAAAAACTTCGCGAGTGCGATCGCGTCGCTCGAAAAATGATAGCCGCCCTCGGCTTGGATAATCTTAACGCCGCCCTCTAAAAAATCATAGTTCATTATCGCCTGCAACCGCCGCCGCAACACTTAACTTCGGAGCATTTATAACATCTCGTTTGCGGCGAACTTCCGTCGAGCCGAACGGAAACGCTCTCGCGGACAACATTCGTTCCCGCAACCGTTCCGCGCCCGTCTGGGGTTTGGACTTCCTCGCCGCTCGCCGGCATCTTCCCGTTCATCTCCTCATAAAACGCGTTTTCATACCCTAGGCAACATAAAAGCCGCCCGCATTGCCCGTTTATTTTTTGCGGATTGAGGCCCAAATTTTGGTTTTTCGCCATTTTAATCGAAACTTCGCCCGCGTTTTTAAGGAATCTATGGCAACAACATTCTTGCCCGCAAATCCCAATCGAACCCATTGCGCGAACCTCGTCGCGCGCCGAGAGTTGCTTAAATTCGATTCGGCAACGCAGCGCAGACGCTAATTCCCTAACGAGTTCGCGGAAATCAACGCGGTTCTCGGCTAAAAAGTCGATATAGACCTTGCTGCCGTCAAACGAGTATTTTGCCGCGACAATCTTCATTTGGAGTTTAAACTTCGCGACGAGTTCTTCCGCCGTTTTAATCGCGTAGCTCTCGCTTTTTATGATTTGGTTAATTGTTTTAAGGTCCTTAGCGTCCGCGGCGCGCAAAATTTGCGACAAACTATTATTATTGTTCTTAGTTTCGGCTGGCGCAGACAAACAAACGCCCCATTCCGCGCCGTTTTCCGTCTCGACGATGACGTAATCGCCAACCTTTAAATCTAGGTCGGTGTTAAAATTTTGGACTTGCGAATCCCTAACTTTTATTTGGGTGGTTTTCATAACTCGATAATAACAAAAAAAAGAGCGGTTGTCCACTCTTAGTTGTTGTCGACTAAATTAATATCTATAAGGAAGGGTTTGCGCGGTCGATGTGCCCGAGATGCTGTCGGTCGAAGTTGTTGGGGCAGGCGCGCTGATGCTGCGGTTATAATCACGCATATAACGGCGGAACGGACGGCGATAGCGTCGATAATTATTATTCGTTGTATCGTCGACAGTCGTTCCGTCGGTTATTGTTGTATCCGTAGTTGTTCCGTCAACCGAATTCGTCGTGTAGCCGCTTGGTGTAGTGTTAACGCTTTGCGGGGTAATGCTTTGTGTTTGCGCGGCGTTTTGTTGGCTTTGAAGTTGGTCGACTTTTGCTTGTAAATTTTTCGCATGGTTGGCTGTTATGCCTAAAATCGTCCCAGTCGTAATAACCGAGAGCGCGAGCGCGCCAGTAATAACCGCCATAGCCGTATTTCGCGAGCGTTGTTCGCGTTCGCGAAGTTCGTAAGGCTTATCGCTTTTTTGGCTGCTCCAATCTAAATCGTTCGAAAAATCATTTGTTCGGTTGCGTCGAAAATCGGTCATTTAAAAATCTCCTTATCGGGGTTTACCCGTTTATAGGAATAGTATGGAGATTTTTTTTATTTCTATACGCCGTAAAAGATTTTAATTTTGTTTTTAACGACGGCTTTAACTCGCGCCATGCCTGCGCCTAGATATTTTCGCGGGTCGAACTCGCTCGGGTTCGCGGAAATATATTCCCGAACGCCAGCAGTAAACGCTAAACGCAAGTCGCTGTCGATATTTATCTTCTTAACGCCAAACTTTTTCGTTTCTGCGAGTTTTTCTTCCGAAATCCCGAGCGCGCCTTTTATTTCGCCGCCATTCGCGTTTATTATCGCGATTTCGTTTTGAAGAACGGAGCTCGCGCCATGCAAAACAAGCGGTAAATCCGGAACTAACTCATTTATTTTTTTAAGTATATCTAGGCGAAGCTCAGGGTTTTCGGTTTTATATTTAAACGCGCCGTGAACTGTTCCAATCGAAACCGCGAGGCTATCGACGCGCGTTTCATTAGCGAATTTTAAAACTTCCGCGGGGTCGGTATAATTAAGAGAGCCGCTTTTCTCGTCCTCGATTCCGTCAATCGCGCCGAGTTCGCCCTCAACTTTAACGCCTTTTAGGTGCGCATACTCGCAAACCTTTTTCGTTAATGCGATATTCTCATTAAGCGGTAAGTCACTGCCGTCAATCATAACCGAATCGAACCCCGCGTCGATGCATTCCTTACAAATCTCAAAATTTGCGCCGTGGTCGAGATGCAGCGTTATAGGAACTTTAACTTGGCTTCTCGCGGAGTTTATAAGCGCGACTATATAAGGAAGCCCCATATACCTAATCGCGCCCTTCGAGGCTTGAAGGATAATAGGAACGCCAAGCTCGTCCGCCGCCTCAGTTATAGCCTTGATAAACTCTAAGTTATTAACATTAAAAGCAAGTTTAAACTCATTCATAAGGTTATATATTATTTTCTTGGCATTTTGTCAAAACTTCTTTCATAAAATTTGTTATTATGGAGCAATTTAAAATCTTAGACGATATCGCAAAGCGCACAAATGGGGATATTTATTTGGGGGTTGTTGGACCTGTTCGGGTCGGGAAGTCGACGTTTATAACGCGGTTTATGCAAAACCTTATTTTGCCGTTGATCGACGACGAAAACGAGCGCACGCGCATTATCGACGAACTCCCGCAATCGGCAGACGGCGCGGAAGTTATGACGACGCAACCGAAGTTCGTCCCTAATAAAGCCGTTTCTATTAAGAGCGGCGATAAATCCTTGCGCGTTCGGCTTGTTGATTGCGTGGGTTGGACTGTTGCGGGGGCGACAGGCTACGGCGACGGCGAAAAACCGCGCTATGTTAAAACGCCTTGGCAAGAAGCCGAGATGCCTTTCGAAAAAGCCGCGGAACTCGGCACTAAAAAGGTTATAAAGGACCACAGCACAGTCGCAGTTGCGATAACTACCGACGGAACGATAACCAGTATTCCGCGCGAAAACTATGCGCCGGCGGAAGAAAAAGTTATCGCGGGTCTTAAAAAAAGCGGTAAGCCGTTTATCGTTATCGTAAACTCAAAACACCCCGAAGGCGCGGCGGCGCTCGCCGTTAAAGCGAACCTCGAAGAGAAATTCGGCGTCGCGGTTTTAACGCAAAACCTTGATAAACTCTCGAAAAAGGGCATAAACGAAATTTTCGACAGGCTGCTCGCCGAATTCCCGATAACTTCTTTTAGGGTTCAAATGCCGGAATGGTTAAGAGTTCTTCCGCTCGAAAACGACGTCATCGCCGAAGCCGTTAACGGGATTAAAAACTATACGAGGTCGGTTCGTTGCACAGCCGACAACAATCCTCGCGCCGTTTTCGAAGGCTCGCAAAACTTTGCAGGCATCGAAACGCTCGATGTCGACATGGCGTCGGGATTGATAACTTATTCGCTTGTTCCAAACGAAAACCTTTACTATAAAATCATAAGCCAAATGACAGGCGAGAAAATCCTAACCGAGGCGAGTTTAGTTTCTTATATAAAGTCCGTCGCTGGCGTAAAAGGGCAGTTCGACAAACTCGAAGACGCGCTTAAATTGGCAAACGAAACAGGCTATGGGATTGTCGTTCCTAATAAAGAAACCTTTAACCTCGATACTCCAAAACTTTATAAAAACGGCAAAACCTACGGCGTTCGTCTCCGCGCAACGGCTCCAAGCCTTCATATAGTAAAGATTGACGTTGGCGCGGTCGTTACCCCAATAATCGGCAGCGAGGCGCAAGCGCAAGAGATGCTCAAACTTCTTAAAGAGGAGTATAAAAACAACCGCGAAATCGTTTGGCAAACCCCAATTTTCGGGCGCAGCCTAGATACGCTTATGGCTGACGGCATCGCGCAAAAAGTTATGAATATGCCGAACGAATCCAAGATAAAAATGAAGCGCACGATAACAAAAATCGTTAATAACGGACGCGGCGGAGTAATTTGCATAACGTTCTAGGAGCGCCACTCAAAAACTCGGTTTAACCCGAGTTTTTTAGAGAGTTTTTTTTTATGAGTTGCGAGTAGATTTTTACTCCTCACCATAGGTATCTTCGACTTCTGCGCGGGTTGTAATAACTTTCCGCGCTTTTCCGCTGTTGTTGTCTTGCGAAACGTAGCCTTCTTGCGCTAATTGGTCGACTATTCGCCCTGCGCGCCCGAAACCGAGTTGGAACTTTCTTTGGATTTCGCTTATCGAAAGAGTTCCGTTAAGGTTTTCGTCGCGAACAGCATAGCGCAAAACTTTTAAGAACATCGGGTCTTGAACGCCATGCGATACGCCGTCAGGGCCGGAGGTCGCTTTATCATAAGGAATGCCGTTTTGGATAATATCTTCGAGTTCGATGTCAAAATCCGTGTCGTTATTCCCGCGAACATAATTAAGAACGCGGCGCAACTCGTCGTTTTCGATATAGGCGCATTGAACGCGACGCGAACCCGTTGCCTCCGCGAAAATCATATCCCCGCGCCCAACAAGTTTCTCCGCGCCGCCTTGATTAAGGATAGTTTGGCTGTCGCCGCTCGAAAGAACGCGGAACGCCATTCTGGTCGGGAAGTTCGCCTTAATAACGCCTGTTATAACGTCAACCGAAGGGCGTTGGGTCGCGAAAATAATATGGATACCAGCCGCCCGCGCAAGGGCAATAAGCGAGCGGATAACTTCCTCGACTTCGCGCTTGCCTGACGACATAAGTTCCGCCGCCTCGTCGATAAGCATAACGATATAAGGCATTCGGTCCAGCGTTCCGTTTATATAGGAAGGCAACTTATGATAGTCGGTTATGTTGTTGACGGTTTGTTGTTCCATCGCGGTATAACGCCTGTCCATTTCCATTTTAAGCCATTTAAGCGCGTTTAGAACTTGCCCGACTTCCTTAATCGTTTCCGGCACAATCATATGCGGAATGCGATTATAGGCGTTAAGTTCAACCTTTTTAAGGTCAACGAGCATAAGTTTAACGACTTCTGGGTCGGCTTTATAAAGAAGGCTCGTTAAAATCGTATTAACGCAAACGGATTTACCCGAACCCGTCGTTCCCGCGATGAGTAAATGCGGCATAGTTTTAATATCCGCGATAACCGGCTTGCCTTCGAGGTCTTTGCCGACGCAAACCGCGAGTGGGCTTGGGTGCGACATAAATTCCTTACTCGAGAGAAGGTCTTTAATAGAAACAATCATAACTTGTTTGTTTGGAACTTCGATGCCGATTGCGTTTTTGCCCTCGATTGCGAAGTCGTAGTTAATCGAACTACTCCCGAGCGCAAGGTTTATGTCGAGCGCGAGTTGTTTTATCCGCGCAACGCGTTCGCCCGTCGCAAGCGCAACCTCAAACCGCGTAACCGCAGGCGCAACCGAAATATTATCGACTTTGGCTTGAACGCCTTGTTCGCCGAAGAGCGAGTTTAAGCGGGCTTCTTTTTGTTTCGCGTCTAAATAGAGCCTATCTAGGCTTGCGCTTTCGGTATGGATTAAATCAACCGTCGGTTTAACGTATTTCCGCATATTAACTTGGCGGCGCGGGGTATACGCGGGCTCGTTTTGCGGTGCGCGCCTACGACTTGTCCGCGTATCGCTATCCGCGACTTCAACGGGTTCGCCGAAGATTGAGTTTTGAGTAAAGCCGTTATTTGGGCTGCCGAAGTTGCTGGCGCCGAGAACAAAACCGTTGCCGCCGCCGAAATTATTTTCGCCTCCGCCCGCGTTCCAAGAGTTTTGCGGAGTTTCGGGTTGCCAAACGGGAGCCGGCTCGCTCCAATTATTCCCCGAACTCCAACCGTTATTTTGCGCGGGCTCGCCCCAACTATTTCCCGAACTCCAACCGTTAGTTTGCGGAGGATTCGAGTTTTTAAATGGGTTTTCGAACGCGTGCGGCTCATTTTCGCCAAGAAACGCGCCAGCCGCCGCCATAGAGCTCGCGTTAACTTCCTCGATTTCAATCGGCGAACCTTCGAGCTCATTTAGCGGAACAACATTATCCTCGATGGGTTTAGCCGTTTCGCTTTTACTCTTAATGTCGATGCCTAAAATGCTTTTCGCTTTGTCGTGGCGGCGTTTCGATTCTTCTTCTAATAGGTTGCTGTATTTTGTGTCGATTTTTTTATATAAGTCTTTAACAACGTCTTGCTTAACTTGTTTGGATTCGGTCGGGGTAAAGGCTTTTGGGGCGAGGGCTTTTCGTTCGCCTTTCTCCGAGATAAGGGAGGAGATAATTATTGTAAGCCCCGCAACAAACCAAATCGCTAAAATTAAAATCGCGCCAACAACCCCGCCAGCGATTAAATTAAAGATATAAGCGAAAACGCCAAAGAAAAGTCCGCCTGCGGTTGGCGTTTCCGTATAACACGCGCTTAAATACTTCCCGAATGAAAGTTCTAAAAACCCGCTCGAGAACGCGAGATGCAACGCAATTAAAAAGGGAGCCGCCGTTAAAAGCCCTAAAAGCAAAAACTTCGGTTTAACAACAAGCCGCCGTTTAGCCTCAAAAATCTTCGCGAGCGAAAGAAATAGTATAACCCCAATTAAACCAACAAAAACATAAACGCCGAAAATGCCAACCAAAAACTTATATAAAAAAAGCGGAGCCTTTAAAATAAGTAAGATAAATAATAGCCCCAAAAAAATCGAGGTTATAGTCCATTTATTAAGAATCGAATTTCTTTTCCCCAAATCCATAATCTTCATTATAAACTATACCCAATCCGCCTGACAAATAAAATTTACGCGAACTTTATCGTAAAATCATTTGCAAAACGCGCTTTTAATAATCTATATTATTTCACATACTATCGATACTAGCGATAATGGGGGCAAACTAATGAGGAGTTTCCTTAATCTCTTAATGGAGGCAGGGGCGGAGGAGCAGATCCCTTTCCCACAACAATTACTTAGCGTTTTAAGTATAATTTTTTATGTTATCGGCGCGGTTGCGATTATTTATGCTATTTATATTTGGATAATCTTCGCGAATGCCCATGACCAAGAAAAACGAACCCGCGCAAAGAAGCGTTTTATGACTGTCCTTTCCTCTATCCTTATAATCGCGATTTTAACCGGCGTTTTAAAAACAATCGAATACACTCTCGAAGTTGATACGCGAGACAAAGCGCGAGATGAGAATAGATATAACTCAGGCTTGGTAGACAACGGTTATAGTTTTTCGAGAAATGGTTGGACGCCGGAAGAGGTGGAAAAGGATGGTGGAGTTGTTTTTGGGCTTCGATATGATGGCGAGCCAATAACAGCAACAAAAGAGTGGCCGCAATATACAATCTCGTTATATAAAGACTATCCAACCTACACACAAGACCTTGGTATAATGGCCGCGGGAGTTACCATAGGCAAGCCGCAGCTGGTTTCGGGAATGACATATTTGTTTTATGATTTAGAAATCACCGACAACCGCGCCAGCAGCGCTAAGGAGAACCCCCTTAACGGCATGATTTGGTTAGAAGTTAAAAAGCAAGACGATAAGGACAGCGCATCTAAACACGTTGCGACATTGGTTATTGCGATAATCCAAACAGTAACAAACACCGAAGTCGTTGAGTATTGCGGGGTCGCGCAAATAGACTCGGCGGCATGTAAGGCGGCTAGTGTTGCGACTATGTTTAATTTAATGCTCTATTATAACCTCGTTGGTAGCGGGGAAGGGAAAATGACTTTTGCGGCATTTAAGGCGACGTTCCCAAAAACCCAGAGTCCTGAGGGTGCGGGAGGCGTTGATAGATTATATAACGAATCTGATTTTTGGAATGGGAGTGGTGCATATGAAGCAACCGAGCCGCTTAATCGTTTAAAAACCCTTACTGGCGGGTCGTTTCGTTATGATTGGGCTCGCGATACCGGTGGGTCTTATGTTGGGCAATATGAAAAGGCGAAAGATGCTATTGCGGCGTCGCTTGCGAAGCAGGTCCCCGTAGTTGCGGAAGTCCCAACAAGGAAAACAGGGTATGCCAATATTTATAGCGCAGAGGTAAACGGAGAGTATCAACCAACGCAACACTGGGTTTGCGTTTATGAGAATATTGGCACCGTCGACAACCCACGATATAATGTTTGGGATCCAGCTGGCGGCGGTCAAATAGCTACATACGAAGGTTTTAATACTTGGACAGACATAGGGTCAACATTAGGGGGAGAAAAAATAATCGAGACTCCTTTTCACTTATCTGCGAGTGAGGTGTGGGCTGATTTTAGGAAAGTTTTAGCGGGACAATCGACTAGCGAAATTTATTACGCGAAAAGGGAAAGAGAAGGGAATGGTTTGGCAATAGATTATATAGAATCTTGTATGAATAAGTATAGATTAGGTGCACATCCATATCTTAGAACGGTATTACAGGGCGTGTATGGCCAACTACTCATAGCCGATTACGGCATTCGTTATGGTTTAGTCCTTTTAAAATAACCTTAATTTAGAAAAACAAAAAAACTTTAAAATTTCTCGTTGACTTGGGCGAAATCATACTGTATGATATCAAAGTACAAACGGGGATATAGCTCAGCTGGTAGAGCACCTGCCCTGCAAGCAGGTTGTCAGGAGTTCGAATCTCCTTATCTCCACCAATGTTATCCATTCCAGCGGATAACGCCTCGCGGGTTTAGCTCAGTTGGGAGAGCATCTGCCTTACAAGCAGACGGTCATAGGTTCGAGCCCTATAGCCCGCACCAGTAGTCAACGACTACGAAAAACATTAGCTGCGGGATATAATCCCCGCGTAATTACGGTTCGCTAGCTCAGTTGGTTAGAGCGCCGCCCTGTCACGGCGGAGGTCAGGGGTTCAAGTCCCCTGCGAATCGCCAAAAAAATCCCGCAAGGGAATTTTTTAACTTTTTCACTCTTCACTATTTCACTTTTTCACTAATTTTTAGTTAAAACTTCGTCCTTATTATTTTATAATATCTATAAAAAAAACGCAATCAAACGCGCGCGAATTTGTTTGCCTAAATAAAATAAAATAAATAAACTTATCGCATGGGGAATATCTCTAACCTATTGGCTATACCCGAGGACGCTTCTATTTTCGGAGATTTTTGGGGCATTATTTACCATGGCATTTGCTGGGCTGTTTATGGCGTTTGGTGGATGTGCGCGCAACTTTTAAATATTATCGGAAGCATCTTTATGATGCTTATCGGCGTTGAAACCGTTGAGATTAAGAATGAGACGACCGGAGAAATGGAGAAAACAAACGATATCGCGGCGAGTTTAATGGCTAACCAAGACGTTATGCGAATTTTTACTAACCTTGTCGTCGTCGCGTTCGTCTTTTTAATCTTCTTTACGATAGTTAAAATTATCCAAGAACAATATAAAGATAAGGAGGGCGGAAACCCTTATCTTGTCGTGTTTAAAATGTTTAAAGGCATGGTTATGTTCTTGATTGTTCCGCTCGCGGTTATCGTCGGGCTTCAACTTTGCGGGTTTGTTTTTAGGGAACTTAATAACGCGACGGGCGGCGGAAATAATAAAGATGTTTCGGCGGCTATTTGGGGTGCGATGGTTAGCGGGGCGAGTTATTTAGACCCGAATAATACATACAGCGAGGACTCTTATGGTTGGAAAATGAAGCAGGCTGCTGTCGGAGAAAGTGCGTCAAGAATTTTCATTATGGCAACCCCAGACAACGACGTGGCGAACGGCGAGACCTCGCAATCTCTCGCGCGGGATTTTAACCTCTACGCGAACGAAACTGCGGTTAAAAAATACGCGACCGCGGCAATAGGAAACGGGCTCGAAGCGGGCGAAGGCATAGTTTCGTCGGATACGATGAAAATAATAGAAGCCTATTTTCCAGACATCCGCTTAAATATAACTTTTTCGCCGCTAGTTATCCTTGATAAGTTAGGCATAAACTACGGTTATTATGTAATACATAAAGAAAATATCTTCGGAACAAAAATGATTTCAGCAATAAATAAGTTGTTGCCTAGTAAAAATAATACAAATACTCAACCGAATGAAGAGAGTTTCAGCGATATCGCAACAAATATGGGCGAATGGAAATTTATCGAGCCTGCGACCCCAATCGGCGGCGTGCAAGGCGAATCAACAGGTTTCTATATAAATAGAAATAACTTAATGAGAACGGCTGACGGAAGTTTAAGTTTTAATGCGGGCAATATTTCTAATGCGTGGACGAGCATTAAAGATAAAGCCGCTTCTTTAACGACCCCAGAATTTTTAACGGTTTTAGGAACGACGGTTTTGCAATCAATCGCAAACACAATAACTGCGATGATAGGTTCGGTTGGGATAAATGTTCTTATGGATAACCAATTCATGAAAGGCGCGCAAGATATTTTGAGCGCGGTTCTCGGCGGTTTTATCGATACTGATTCGGTTTTATTCTCTTTGATGGGTGCGTTTTTTGATGAGGTGCAAATAGATTGGAACATTTCGAAGATGTTTGGGAATATGGAGGGCGTTCCGGAGTCCTTTATCCATATCGGGCTTGACGGCTATAGGATAATATCCGGCGTCGACGGTGGTGGCGATGAGCAAGAGGGTCTCGTTAAGGGTTGGGACTTTGGAACAATCGCAGAACCTATGGGTATTGGCGTGGATTTCTCTATTAAACTCCCTGACCATTATCGCAGAAAATATACGGGTATTACGACGCGCCCGGATTTTTATATAAATTTTGGAACGCTTCTTCAAAATATTAAAGAAAGTTTTGATTTCTCTAACGGCTTCGGCGGTTGGGTAAAATCATTCCTTGGGTTGGATACCGTCGAGGGTTATTTATCGGGCGGCGATTCGGGCAACGATACGCTCGGCGATATGTCGATTCATACAACTTGGAATACAAACGACTCCTCAAAAATCGAGCTCGACCCTTATAAAATGGCGGAACTAAGGCGCCGCAAACAAATAATTGGTTTTGGCGAAATGCAAAAGGTTATAAATGACAGTAGTTATTGGGAAAGATGGTTCATGGGGCGCCAAACAGTTTACGATACGGCGTTAATGCAACAATATTTAAAAGCCGGCAACAGCAATAGCACATACTCAACCTTTGCCGAGGGGGATACCGAAACGGAATCGGGTTCGGACGAGAATATGCAACTAAGTTTCATAACCCTAGAAGATGTGCCTACCGCTATCCCAACCGCAACCTCGGATTCGGGGGCGTTTAGCGTTTCCGCGGACGGGGTAACGGTAGACGAAACGACGGGCGCGGTTGCGTTTATCGGCGGGAACGGCTCGGCGGACTATTTAGATAGAGCCAGCGTTTCGGCGCTTTATGACCCAACGAAAATGAATTTCGTTATAGGTTTCCTCGCGATTGGCGTTGCGCTCGAAGTTTTCTTAAACTTTACTTTCGGGCTTGTTCAACGAATCGTTTCGCTCCTAACCCTATTTATGATTTCGCCGATAACGATTGCGTTCTTCCCATTCGACGACGGCGAGCGATTTAAAAGCGCGTTTGTAACGCCGTTCTATCGAACTGCAATCTCGTCGTTCGCGCTTATAATTTCGCTTAACGTTTTCTTTGTAATAATGCCGGTCATGGATACGATAACGTATTCCTCCTCTGGCGTTCTTAACTTCTTTATACAATGTATTGTCATGGTTGGTATGTTGACGATGTTGCCGAAAGTTCGCGACCTTATAACGCAAGCGCTTGGCGCGGATAACGTCGACCAAAAAGGCTTCCTTGAAACAATGAAGGGCGGGCTTAAAACCGGAACGCTCATGGCAACCGGCGCATATAAAGGCGCGAAAGGGGCGTTTAAAGCATCGAAAAGCCATTTTGTTCAAAGTTTATACGGCGCTTATACTGGAAAGAAGAAGGCTAAAGAAGACCTCGATAGGAAGATGAAACTAGAATTAGAAAACGTTGATGGGCTTAGGGACCAACGCAAAGAAAATCTAAACGCAAGTTTAAAGGAGGACCTTGAGCGAGCGAAGGCTAATGGGGATAAAGATAGAGTAGCAGAAATTGAAGCCAAGATGCAAGAAAACATCAAAAAAGTTAACGATATATCCGACGACGAACTTAGAGACGAGGCTAAGGCGGCAATGATAGGCAGCCAAGAATATAAAGACGCGTTCGAAAAAACGACTTTAACGCGGTTTAGACGGAAAGTTGATGAAGACGGCAATAAGACGTGGAAGTTAGAGAAGGACCCTAATTATTTCATGAAAAATTTGGGCAAAACCTCGTTCGGTCAAGCTATCGGTTTCGGAACAAACGATAAGGACTCGTTGCTCGGTAAACTGGGTTTCCAAGAATTCCGTGATATGTGGGGAACCGGCGGAAAAACGAAAAACATAATCGACGCTTCGAAAAGAAGGTTGGATTTTATTCGCGAGAATAAGGGCGAGGATATGGCGCAAGCGTTGCGTCTTGTTGGAATGCATTCCGGCGCGCTAATCGACGCGAATAAAGCCCTTAAAGAGGCCGTCGATAAAGTAACCAGAGACGGGATTAGGCTCGAAATTGAAGATAAGTTTAGAAGAGCCAATGGTTTTAAAGCTGGCCATAATTTTAATGAAAAAGAGGCAGCTGAAATTAATAAAGCTACGACCAAGAGATACGAGGAACTCGCTAAAAATAATTTCGAAGGCTTATCAGAAGGCGCTAAACAAGCAAGGAAAGACATAGAAGACTTTGTTCAAGGTAAAAAAACTGTCGCTAAAAGCCCTTTCAAATTCGACCCAAAAACGGAGATTGCCCCTTCCGGAAGGTTTGAGATTAAAGACTTCAAGATCTACGCGGACACATGGAAAACAAACATGGACAACCGCGCTGACCGCGCAACCGACTTCGGCGATCAAAAAAGGGAGTTAATGGACGCTGTCGATGATGCTTTTGTTAAATATAACGACCCGAATGCAAAAGACGGTCGCGTCGCTAAGATTAAAGAAATAAACGCTAGGACAGACATAGGCGACGCAGCCAAAAAGAATTTAATAGAAAAAGTTGAACATAAATACGCTAGGGAGCTCACCGACGCCGTCTCCGCGTTAGACAGCAACGAGATACAAACGTTAAAACGCGCCAGCCGCGGCTACGAGCAAATTTCTAACGCGGTTACTAACGCTATGGCGGACGAGTTATTGGGTCAACTTCGGTGGGCGTTCGACGGGCTTAAGGGCGACCTTGCTAAAAAGTTAAACATGGACGGGCATCTTCAAGATAGGATGGCTGAGGGTCAAATTGGTCAGCTCGGTGAGGAAATAACCGAGGCGGTTAAGATTATAAAAAATGAAAAGGGAATAAGCGCGGAAGAGTTCCAAAGGCGAACAGGCTTCGAAAAGGAAATGTTCGACTATTTAAAAGGCTTAAAGGGCGCAACAGGGGACGATATTCTATCGACTTTCCAACGGTTCGGGCAAACCGCATCGCGCTCGGCGGGCGACGCTAAGGGCTCGACGCGCGCTATGGATATGCAATCCGTTAAGAACGCGATTGCCGTCGGTTTCTCTACGGCTTGGAAGCAAACAATCGGAACGAAGATGGAAGCGCTCGGCAATATGTATGACAACATGGAAACAACCGCTAAAGGTCACCGAGACGAATATTTGGGTAAAATGACTGCGGGATGGGCGCAAATTGCAAGTGAATTAAAAGACGGCGGGAAGAATCAGGAGCTTTTAGAAAAACAAATAAGATTATTAAAAGAGAATAACCAACTCACTAAGGACTTTGATTTAAAAGATCTTGATCTTAGCGCCGAGAAGATGGCAAGTATGGATAACTCACAATGGGAGGCGCATTTAAAAGCTGTTCAAACAGTGCTTAACTCCACAAAAACAGGAAACGCCGAACTTGATAGAACAATGCGACAAGTTGCTGAAAACGCGGGAACTACTGCCGTAAACCATATTCAGATGCTTGAGGCAAGTCTTGCGCAAGATAGATGTAAGCGCGCTGCGTTCCTTGCGGGTGGTTCTAACCGTATTCTCGACGAACTTCGTCTTAAGAGCACCCGATACGAGCCACGAAAGAACTAAATACAACGTCGAAACAAAAAGTCATTCGCGTGGCTTTTTGTTTGACTTTGTTTGCGTAAAATGTTTTTATTTAATCGGGGGATTTAATGGCGGACGGAGAATCGAAACCAAAAAAAATTACGAGTTATATTATCCCGAGAAATACGCGGATTAAAACGCAATTTCTTTGGGGTTTAACTGGAAACGATATAGTTTGGCTTGTTTTCGGCGCGGGTTTCGCGGCGGCGTTTCTTTTCTCGAATATCCATTGGGCAATACAAGTTATTGGTATCCTTTTAGTTGCCGCGATTTTCATCGGCGGGTTCGTTAAGGGGCAAGACGGCGAGCGCGTTTTCGGTAGTTATTTCTCTTATTTTAAATTTATAGGCTACGTTAAGAAATACGCGAAAATTCCCGGCTTCGGTTATAAAGACGTTCATGCACTATCGGCGTATACCGGCATTAAAGAAGGGAAGTATATAAAGTTCGAGGGTTATCTAGGCGCGGTTATCGAGATTAAACCTATCGAGTTCGGGCTGCTCGACCAAGAGAACCAAAACATGGTTGTTAATTGTTTTGCGAACGCGCTCAGGCGGCTTAGCGGACACGCGACCGCGAGTATAGTTAAACTCGAAAAGAAACTCATCCTCGATAAGTTTATAAAAACCGAGGAACAAAAATACGCGAACCTTGTTATGCAAGTTCAAAACGGCGGTTTTAATAACGCCGAGATTTCCGCGCGCGAGCCGATTTTCGAAGAGCGCGCGAGTTTCCTTGAATATCTAAACGAAGAAACAAACGTTCCCGATGTCGCGTTTTATTTCGTTATTTACGAAAACGACGGGGAACGGCTCGACCAAGCCGTCGAAGGCGTTATGCGCTCACTAAGAAGCGGGGCTGTTCCGCTGGAAAACCAACAAATTACGGGGCGCGACCTTTATATCTTCATGCGCGGTATGTATGACAGCGACTTCAACGAGCGAAAGTTAGACGAACTAGTTAGTGAAGATAAGAAACTTCTTTGGACGCTTCCCGGAAACGTTAAGTTCGGGATTAAAAGCAACAAAGTTAATAATAAGGCGCGCGCTGAGTTCGCGATTATGGACTATCCAACCGACGTTCGAAACGCTTGGGGCAACGAACTTTTTAACTATCCGGGCGCGAATGTTGTTATGAATATCGCGCCTGTTTCGCGCGAAGAATCCGTTAAAATGATAGATAAAGCCATCGTCGAAATCCGTTCGCGAACAGGCAACAGCAAAAAAGAATCCAAAATAATGGACAGCCAAGCCGAACTCGACACGATTTATCACCTCCTCATGGAAATCAAGCAGGCCAACGAACTCATGTATAACGTTAATTGGTTTTTTTCAAGCCCACTTAAAGAAAGCCGTGAACTTGCTGCGCGAATTAAGGAAAACGACTTTAAATATTCCGCGCTCGCGGGCAAGCAAATCGACGGTTTCTTGTCGCGCAGTCTAGGGCGATACAACGCGTTCGAAAAAAGCGCGCGAGGTATCCCGACTAGCGCGCTTGCTGCGGTTTTTCCGTTCATAAGCGATAAAGTCCAAGACCCGCAAGGTATCTTCATTGGGAGCAACACCTCGCCGGTTTTCGTCGACTTTTTCAGGCGCGACAATATGCGCGTTAACAGCAACATGATTGTTATAGGTAAGTCCGGTTCGGGTAAATCCTTCGCGACGAAGATGATGCTAACGAACCTCGCAGCCGATAATGCAAGGGTTTTCATTTGCGACCCCGAAAAAGAGTATACAAACCTTGCGAAAAACCTAGCGGGGCAAAGCATCGACGTCGGAAACGCCGGCGCGGGTCGGTTTAACCCGTTTCATGTTTACCCAGCGATGGTTGACGAGGACGCGGAGGGCGCGGAGTTCGACGATACTTTCGAGTCGCATTTGCGGTTCCTCGAGAGTTTCTTTAAAACCGTTATGGAGGGCATTAAACAAGACGCGCTCGAAACCTTAAACTCGCTCGTTGTTAACCTATATAAGATGAAGGGTATTGATAAATGGGTTGATTTCGCGCAGTTAAAACCGACGGATTTCCCGACTTTCGACGAACTTTATAAACTTGCGGTTTATTCCCACGAGCGCGCCGATGACGAATATTCTGCGATTAACTATCGAATTTTAATGACGTATCTCGAAAAATTTTCGGACGGCGGGCGCTATTCGGGGCTTTGGAACGGGCCGGCAACCATCGACGCCAGCGAGAATTTCGTTGTCTTTAACTTTATGACCTTGCTCTCGAATAAAAATACTGTCGTTGCGAACGCGCAAATGCTCTTAGTTTTTAAATATCTTGACGGCGAAATAATAAAAAACCGCGAGTATAATAGGCGCTATAAAACAAAGCGCAAAATCGTTATCGTTGTCGACGAGGCGCACGTCTTTATCGACGAAAGTAAGCCCGTCGCGCTCGACTTTATGTTTAATATGGCAAAGCGCATCCGAAAATACGACGGCATGCAAATCGTTATTACCCAAAACATTAAGGACTTTGTTGGTTCGCCTGCTATCGCGAAAAAATCCGCCGCAATCATCAACGCCAGCCAATATTCGATGGTGTTTAGCCTTGCGCCGAACGACATGACCGACCTTATAACGCTCTATAAAAATAGCGGCGGCATAAATAAAACCGAGCAAGACCAAATCGTTTCCGCTCAGCGCGGGCAAGCCTTCTTTATATATAGCCCAAGCAACCGCACGACAGTTCAAATCGACTCGAACGATGTGTTTAGGTCTATCTTTGAGTAATATTGATTTTTTGGCGAAAATATGTTAGGCTTTTTTATGGTTGCCGAAATCGTTTCTAAAAATAGAATTATTGTCCGCGATTTAAAAGAGTTTGATATTGATTCGATTTTAAAGAGCGGGCAAGTTTTCCGCTTCGAAAAAATCGGCGACGAATATCGTCTTTGCGCGGGCGAGCATTTCGCGCGGATAACGGTTAGCGGCGGCGAGGCTGTTATCGATTGCGACGACGCGGATTATTTTTATAACTATTTCGACTTTAAAACTGATTACGGCGAAATTAAAACGGAGCTTACGAAGTTTTTATTTTTAAAAGAACCCATTAAACTCGGCGGCGGGATTAGGATTTTAAAAGGCGAATTCGTCGAAGTTTTGATTTCATTTATAATTTCCGCGAATAATAATATTAAGCGGTTTACGAAAACTCTTAAAGACCTTTGCAAGTCGTTCGGCGAGCGCAAGTCATTTAGCGGAACCGAATATTTCGCGTTCCCGACTGCGCAAGAATTAGCGAAAATCTCGCGCGAGGAATGGACGAAACTCGGCGTCGGCTACCGCGCGGAGTATCTTTTTGAAACGGCGCAAAAGTTAGCGCAACTCGGCGAGAACGGCGCGAATAATTTTAAAAATAAACCCGACGAGGAACTTTTAAACGCGCTCCAAAACTTTAAGGGCGTCGGGCGGAAAGTTGCGTCTTGCGTTGCGCTTTTTTGCGGAGATTTTCATCGGCTCGGCGTTTGCCCGATCGATACTTGGATTTCAAAGGCGCTTTCGAGCCTATCGACCCTAGCAAAACGCGAGTTTTTAGCGCACGAGTTCGCCGGCATAGGGCAACAATACCTCTTTTATTACTACCAAAATATCGGGCGCGAAATAAATAAAGCCTCGCTCGTTTACCGCGAACTCATCGCGCGTTATGGCAAGTCGCTTAGATGCGGATTGGATTTTAAAAACGAGTTCGAGCTTTTAATTGCGATAATTTTATCGGCGCAGTGCACAGATAAAAAAGTCAACGCAGTTTCGCCGATTTTGTTTCGCGAGTTCCCGTCGGCGAAGTCGTTAGCGCGCGCGGAACTTAAAAAAGTTGAAGAAATAATCAAATCGCTCGGGCTTTATAAAAATAAAGCCAAGAATATAATCGAATGCGCGCGGGGGATAGCGGAAAACTTCGGCGAAGTCGTGCCGAATAATTGCGCTGACTTAATTTCTCTCGCGGGCGTCGGGCGAAAAACCGTGAACGTCTTTTTAGCGGAGGCGTTCGGCGCGGAAGTTATCGGCGTTGATACGCATTGCGCCCGAATCGCAAATCGCCTCGGTTTTTCGACTTCGCAAAACCCTTCTATTATAGAGAGCGATTTAACCCGCGCGTTCGAGGCGGCGAAACAACGCGAGAACGCCCCCGAAATCCGCCTCTCGAAAATAAACTTATTATTCATCGCCTTCGGGCGGGATATTTGCGACGCCCGAAAACCGAAGTGCGATAGTTGTCCGTTTTATAGTTCTTTCTGCGTTAAGCCGCGCGAGTAAAAACCGCTTGATTTTTCGCCGGCGGTTTGGTATATAATAGTTGTCTTCCCGAGGTGGTGAAATTGGCAGACGCGTCGGACTCAAAATCCGATGATAGCAATATCGTGTCGGTTCAAGTCCGACCCTCGGGACCAACTT
>JAISHI010000006.1 GCA_031262595.1 Christensenellaceae bacterium
GATTTAAGTCTTTCGCTAAGTGCCAAATTGTTTATCGCCTCCTTTGATTGTTAGCAGTCCTCTCCTAACTCTGCTAATATTATATGCTAAAAAAGCGTCTTGTCAACACTTTTTCGAAATTTATTTTTTAATATTTATAATAAAATTATTTTATGGTTGCCGCATCATCTCGGCATAGGCTTGCTCAATAGCCGCGATTCTCTCTGCAGAACGCTTTTGTTCCACTTGATAGTCGGCCTTTGCTTTGGATATATTGTTGTCTAAGAATTGCTCCGTATCGGACACTGACGCTATTTCTTTTCTTATTGAATCAAGCATAGGGTCTCTTAAAAACGGAATACCCGTCGCCACGGCCGCGTTTATTTGACGAATATAACTTGCTTTTTTTGCTTCCGACAAACTCTTTGGGATTTTAACCCCTTTATATTCTTCAAATAATTCTTCATCTTCCATATGTTTGTTATATCGCAAATGCCGTTTCCATACAAGTGTTTTTATATAAAATTATTTTAACTTCCCCTTAATGAATCGCCCCGTCGTGCTGTCCCCGTTTTTCGCGACCTCTTCCGGCGTGCCTTCCGCGACAATCTCGCCGCCGTTGTCGCCGCCCTCGCGCCCGAGGTCAATAATATAGTCCGCCACTTTTATAACTTCGAGGTTATGCTCGATTATAACAACGGTATTCCCGCTGTCGACGAGGCGATTTAAAATCGCGATAAGTTTTTCTACGTCATAAGTCGAAAGCCCTGTCGTCGGTTCGTCGAGGATATAAAGCGTTTTGCCGGTTGCCGCGCGCGCGAGTTCCGATGCCAATTTAACGCGTTGCGCCTCGCCGCCAGAGAGAGTTGTTGCGCTTTGCCCGAGTTTTATATAGCCGAGCCCAACGTCTTGAATCGTCTTAACATGCTTATATATTTGCGGAATGTTTTTAAAGAATTCGGTTGCCTCGTCGACGGTCATATCTAAAACGTCGGCGATGCTTTTCCCCTTATATTTAACCTCGAGCGTTTCGCGGTTAAAGCGCTTCCCCTTACAAGACTCGCAAGTTATAAAAACGTCGGGCAAAAAGTGCATTTCGATTTTCTTAATGCCGTCGCCGTCGCAATCATCACAACGCCCGCCGCGAACGTTAAACGAAAACCGCCCGCTCGTATACCCGCGCGCTTTCGCCTCGCGCGTTTCCGCGAAAAGGTCGCGGATTTTCGTGAAAACGCCCGTATATGTTGCTGGATTGCTTCGAGGCGTGCGCCCGATTGGCGATTGGTCGATGTTTATAACTTTATCGAAATGCTCCGTTCCTTTAACTTCCTTATATTTCCCGACGTCATAACTCGTTCGCATTAACGCGTTCGACGCCGCAGGATACAAGATTCGGTTAACGAGGCTAGACTTCCCTGAACCCGAAACGCCCGTCACGGCGGTTAATAGCCCAACAGGAAATTTCGCGTCAATATTTTTAAGGTTGTTTTCGCTAGCGCCTATAACGTTAATAAACTTATCGCTAATTGGTCGGCGTTTTTTAGGAACTAAAATCTTCTTCGCCCCGGAAAGATACTCGCCGGTTATGCTCTCGTTATTCGCCATAATATCTTGCGGCGTTCCTTGCGCAACTAGCGTTCCGCCATAAACTCCCGCGAGTTTACCAATATCAACTATATGGTCGGCAGCCAGCATAGTTTCCTCGTCGTGCTCGACAACAATAAGCGTATTTCCCATATCGCGCAACTTTTTAAGCGTCGCGATGAGTTTTTCGTTGTCGCTTTGGTGCAGCCCTATGCTCGGTTCGTCTAGGATATAAATAACCCCAACAAGCCCCGAACCGATTTGTGTCGCGAGGCGTATGCGTTGGCTCTCGCCGCCTGAAAGGCTCTCGGCGGACCGCGCCAAAGTTAGATAATGAAGCCCGACGTCAACCAAAAATTTAAGCCGAACTTTTATTTCCTTAATAATCTCGGCTGCGGTTAGTTCCGCCTCACCTTTGAGTTTTAAATTTTCGAAAAATTCAAGCGTCTTTATAATAGAAAGGTTCGTCAACTCGAAAATATTAAGCCCGCCGACCTTAACCGAAAGCGCTTCACGCGAAAGCCTCATTCCGCCGCAATCCGAGCATTTCGCCTCGACCATAAACTTCCCGATTTCGTTGCGCGACCAATCGCTAGTCGTTTCGTTAAAACGGCGCATCATATTCGGAATAACGCCCTCGTATCGCCCCGAAAAACTGTTTTCCCAAGTCGCGCCCTTATATTCGTATCTAATCCGCTCGTCGGTTCCGTATAAAATCTTGCGAACAACGTCTTTCGGTAAGTCTTTAATCGGCGTTCTTAAACTTATCCCGTGCGCTTTTGCGAAACTCGAAAACGTCATCATCGCCATCTTTCCGCTATCGATATACCAACCCGGCGCGTTGATTGCGCCTTCTGCTAACGAAAGATTAACATTCGGGATAACGAGTTTAGGGTCGATTTCTTGCGTGAACCCGAGCCCGCTGCATTTTTTACAATCGCCGAACGGGCTATTAAAACTAAATGTCCGCGGTTCTAGTTCCGTTATCGAAATTCCGCAATCAATACAAGCATACTTATCGCTAAAAATTTGCGTTTCCTCGCCTGCCGAAACCGCAACAAGCCCGTTCGCGGTTCGAAGTGCAGTCTCAACATCCTCAGTTATGCGCGAAATTTCCTCGCGCGAAACGGTTATCCTATCGAGAACGATACTAATTTCATGCCGAATATTTTTATCGAGCGCAATCGGTTCGTCGAGCATATATAAATTCCCGTCAATTTTAACGCGAACGAAACCGCTGCGTTTCCAATCGTTAAGTTCCTTCTCGAACCGCCCCTTTTCGCCGCGAACAACAGGTGCTTCGATAGTTATTTGCTCGCCCTCGCGCTGCAAAATTTGTTCGCAAATTTGCTCGGCGGTTTGGCGCGAGATCCGTTTGCCGCAAACTGGGCAATGTGGCGTGCCAACGCGCGCATAAAGCAATCTTAAATAATCGTAAATTTCCGTAACCGTTCCAACCGTCGAGCGCGGGTTATGGTTCGTGGTTTTTTGGTCAATCGCAATCGCCGGCGATAACCCTTCTATATAATCAACCGCGGGTTTTTGGGATTGCCCTAAAAATTGCCTAGCATAACTCGTTAGGCTTTCCATAAACCGCCGTTGCCCCTCCGCGAAAATCGTTCCGAACGCGAGCGAACTCTTTCCGCTCCCCGAAACGCCGGTAAAGACAACGAGTTTATTGCGCGGGATAACAACATCAACGTTTTTAAGGTTATGCTCCCTCGCGCCCTTTATAACAATATTTTCAAGCATAACATTTACTATATACCCATTTTCGCGGTTTAGCAATGCCCTTGACAAAATTTCGCTTCATAAAGTAAGTTAAGGTATGAAAATAATTGCTGGGAATTGGAAGATGAATATGACGCGGCGCGAAACGCTCGAATATTTCGAGCGCTACGCAGGCCTAAACCCCGATAAAAGCGGCGCGCGCGTGATTTTCCTAGTGCCCTATACGGCGATCTCGACCGCGGTCGAAACAGGCGAAAATCTTGGGTTTGAGGTTGGCGCGCAAAACGTTTATCCCGCGGCTGCCGGCGCTTATACCGGCGAAATAACCGCGGACATGATTAAAGATTGCGGCGCGAAGGTCGTTTTAGTTGGGCATAGCGAACGCCGAACGCTCTTCCGCGAGAGCGATACTTTTATAAACGAAAAGTTGCGCTGCGTTTTGGATGCTGGGCTATCCGCAATACTTTGCGTTGGCGAAACAGCGAAGGAGCGCGAAAACGACGAAACCGAAGGCGTTCTTTGGCGGCAAATAACTATGGCGCTGGATAAACTCCCCGATTTATCGAAACTTATTATCGCTTACGAGCCTGTTTGGGCGGTCGGCAAAACCGCGGACGGAAAATCGAAAAAACCCGCAACCTCCCAACAAATCGCGGACGCCCACGCGTTCATAAAAACGATTTTAACGGGCTTTACCGACGCGAACGATATCCCTGTTCTTTACGGCGGAAACGTTAAGAGCGAAACCAGCGGCGAGATTATGCGGATCCCAAACGTTGACGGCGTTCTCGTCGGCGGCGCAAGTTTAAAAGTCGAGGAATTTTCTAAGATTATAGAAAGTAGTTCGGCATTGCTTAATTAGCTTATTTAGAACGGGCTACTACTGTTTCTTTTACATTTCCGAAAATATTTGTTCCTAAATTTTTCAAAGTGAACCCGCTGCCATCTGTTGCGGTGAACACCATATAATCGCCCTTATTATAATGCTTATCCTCATTCATATCATAAATAATCTCGTCGACCCCATTTGTATAAATGTTGCTGCCGTATTGAGATTCGTACCCCATTTTTTCAAGGTTATTTTCGGGACCAGAGCAGCCCAAACCAACAGCCGCAATTCCCGCAGTAAGCGCAAGATTTTTTAATTTTTTGCCTATTTTTTTACCCATATTATATTCCCCTTTTATTATATAAAAATATAATACTATAAAAACCGCAAAAAGTCAATACTTGCGAGTAAATTTATCGAAGCCTCGTAAAAATTCATAAACTTTTTGCGGTTTTTAGTTTGCCAAAATTTTTATCTTAGGCGTATAATTAGGTTATGAAAATATTAAAACTTACTGCGAGCGAAATTCTCGACAGCCGCGGCAACCCAACAATCGAAACCTACGCGACGGTTTCCAACGAGCGACAAGCCGTCGTCGGCTGGTGCGCCGTTCCTTCGGGCGCGTCGACGGGCGAAAAAGAGGCCGTAGAACTGCGCGACGGCGATAAGGCGCGCTATAACGGAAAGGGCGTTTTAAAAGCCGTTCAAAACGTTAACGAAACTATTCTAAAAGCCGTTTTGGGGCGCGATTTTGCGACGCAAGCCGACCTCGACAACTTTTTAATTAAACTCGACGGCACGCCGAATAAAGGAAAACTCGGCGCAAACGCAATTCTTTCCGTTTCGCTTTCCTTCGCGCGCGCTGCCTCGACCCTTTCGGGGCAAGAATTTTGGCAATATATCGCAAGTCAGGGCGGACTTCTCGAACCCGCGCTCCCAACGCCTGCGTTTAACATAATAAACGGCGGAGTTCACGCCGACAGCGGGATTGACTTCCAAGAGTTTATGATTGTTCCGCTTATGAAAACTTCTTTTGCCGAAAAACTCCGCGCAGGCAGCGAAATAACCGCGAAACTTAAAAGCATCTTAAAAATTAAAAACCTCGCGACAAGCGTTGGCGACGAGGGCGGCTTTGCGCCGAAGATGAGCAGCAAGCGCCCAATTAAACAAGCCCTCGACTTACTCATCGAAGCCATTTCAAAGGCTGGGTATAAGGCCGGCGAGGACGTTTCGATTGCGATTGACCTCGCAGCATCCGTTTTTTACGATAAAGCCCAAAAGAAATACATAGTTAAAAACGAAGAAAAAACCTTTACGAGCCAAGAATTCGTCGACTACCTCATCGACCTTACGAAAAATTATCCGATAATCTCGCTCGAGGACCCGTTCGACGAAAACGACATGACTGGGTTCGCGACGCTAACGAAAAAAATCGGCGGAAAAGTCCAAATTGTTGGCGACGATTTGTTTTGCACGAACAAGGAACTGCTCCAAAACGGCATAGATTGCGGCGCTTGCAACAGCGTCCTCATAAAAATGAACCAAATCGGAACTCTAACCGAAACCCTCGAAACGATTTCGCTCGCGCGTTCCGCCGGCTATTCGATTTTCGTTTCGCATAGGAGCGGCGAAACAACCGACACCGCGATCGCAGACCTCGCCTTCGCAACCCACGCCGAGTTCATAAAAAGCGGCGCGCCTGTCCGAGGCGAGCGGGTTTGCAAATACAACCGCCTCATGCAAATCGAGCGCGGCGAGCGGAATTGAACCAATAATTTAAACGCATAAAACACTGTTATCGTAAATTTTGTTTTGCAAAATATTAAAAATATAGTATACAAAGATTAGTTAATGTGAGGTGTACAAACAAATGTCAAATATGTTGCTAACAATAAACAGGGATGATTTAATACATCTGTATATTGCGGGATTAATTGTATTTGTGTTTTTGGTTTATCAAGTTTTAAGAGCACTAATTGACGGACACCGCTTCGATTGGACTTATATGGCGATAGTATGTCTATCCATAGCTGCGTCTCTACTATTTGAAGTCGCTAAATTAGTGTATATCGGATATATATCCTGTTGTTTGGTAACCTTAATAAAGGAAATTTACAAACAAATTACTCCTGAAGAAAATAAGAAACAATTCAGTTGGGCGGATATTGTTGGATTAGGTATTTCGGCATTGGGTGTGACAGCAGAAATTGTTTTTGGCATACTTGGTTGAACATAAAAACAAAATCGGGCGAATAGGTAATCTATCCGCCCTTTTATTTTTAAAATAATCTAGTTTCCTTCTTATATTCTTCCCATTCCGCCGCGCCGTGGCGTTTTGCGGATTGGCGTTCTGCCCAAGGCGTGCTGACAGCGAGAAACATAATCGTATTCGCGAGAGCGCCGAACGCAGTCCACCACAGCTCGGACGAAACCGCAAAAACCGCGCCCCAAAGCCCCCACCAAAACAATATCTCGCCTAAATAGTTCGGGTGGCGTGAGGACTTCCAAAGCCCAACGGCACAAATCCCGCTGTTTTTGCGGTTACCATTCTCGTCGACGGCATCGTAGAATTTATGTTTTTGCGCATCGCTTATAAGTTCTAAAAGAGTTCCTAAAATCATAACCGCTACGCCGATTAACGCGAACCAGCTAAACGCGGTCGACCCGAGCCCATAAACGAACGGGAACAAGCAACCATAAACGATTAGCGTCGGGAAAATTTGTATCCCGAAGAGGTTCGCGAGTGGGTAAAGTTTGCCCGATTTCGATTTTATCTCGTCATAGCGCCAATCTTGTTTCGTTAAATCCTTAAAGGTCGTTATCCAATTTATCGTTAACCGCACGCCCCAAAACTCCACGCAAACTAAAATTAAAATGTTCGTCGCGGAAAAATTCCCCGCTGAAATCATTAAAAGCGGAACGGCAATCATCGGCAAAACGCTCCAATACGGGTCGTAAACCGTTGCGTTATTAACAATTAAACTAAAAAGATAAACGACAACGGTTGCGGCGATATCCGCGATTAAAAAATTCAGCCAAATCGCAAACGGCGCAAACGCAAAAACGGCTACACCAACACCCACAGCGACTAAATACGTTATTAAAATATACGCAAGCCCTAAGTTCCTACTCGTTTTTAGTTTTAACACTTAATTACTACCGCCGTTTTTATTTTCGAGGAATTTAAATAAGAAATCACGCCCCGCCGCCGAACCTTCGGGTGCGCCTTTTCCGCCGCTAGCCCCCGGCAAAGCACCCGGTAAAGAACCGCCGCCGCTAAACGAGGCTGGCGCGCTAGGTGCTGGGGTTGGAGTTGAAACAGGAGCTTGCGCCGGTGCTGGAGTTGGGGATGGCGCAGGTCGAGGAGCCGGAGCCCCCGCTGGAGTTTGCGCAGGAGCTTGCATTGGAGTTGGTGCTGGTCTTGGCGCTGGCGCCGCGTATTGTTGTTGAGGCATCATGGGTTGCGACACCGCCGGTTGAGGCATCATGCCTTCCGCAGGATATCCAACAGATTGTAGGTTTACGCCGTAAGCCATAAGGCGCTGGTTCCCGAGACTAATAACCATCTGCCCCATCGCCTCAACTTGTTGCGTTATTATCACATTATATTGATCGTTAATCATGTCGGAATGTAAGGACGCGGTTATATTTTGCAACGACAAAACTACGGAGCGTATACCACTTATAATTGGTACACTCGCCAAAAACGCCGGATTATTTTCGGCATTTTCAAGTAAAACTCCGTACTCTTGTAATGTCATATTTCTCCTTAGAATTTACCAAGCAAATAGAAACCTTTAACGTTCGCCATAACAGCGTTGTCTTGAAGAATAACGCGCGGGTCGTTGAATAATTTTTTAAGTTCTTTTTCAAGCAACATACAGCCGCCACCAGTAAGCACGATATGATAGAATTTATTAAACTCGAGCCCTAAACTCATAACCGATTCATAAATTTTTTGCGCGAGCTCGCTTTTATAACGTTCAGCATAAGCCGTTAAATCGAATGTTCCGAACGGAGTTTTAACGTTTGGCGAGTTTAATAACGCAACGTCGAGTTGATGCGCGTTTAGCGAATAAATCGACATCTCAGGCATTTTATTATTAACTTCTTCTTGAAGTAGCGCGATAAAATCCGAAACGCCCATGTCGAAACCGAACGTTCCTCTAACGCGGAAACTTTCTAACGTCGCAATATCAGTTGTTCCCCAACCAACATCAAGCACCAAAGCGCGTTCCGCGAGGATTTCTTGGTTAAGACTGTCGCTCTTGTCGTCGTAAACGAACGAATATAACGTTCCTAGCGGTTGCGGAACTACGATAACGTCAACGATTTCGAAAACAACGTCCTCAACTTTATCCCATTGAACAGATTTAACGGTATGTTTGCCGAGTAAATTTGCCTTAACTTCGTCGGTTACGGCTTTGTTTTTCGCTAACGTCGAAGGAACGCCAGTTACGACACGCAATCTATGATCTTGCCCCGTTTTAAGTATCGAAGTAATGCCGATAACTGCCTCGATAAGGAATTGCTGCGAATTATAACGATTGCGTCCGCGGCCGCCCGAACCTGTTGCCTCGATATCGCCAACCTCATAAACGCGGTTGTTATAAAGGAACATTTGATAGTCCGTTTTAAACGAGAAAACCAACCCAGAGTCGTTAATCTCTTTGATTGTATTGCGATATTCGATGCTCTCGTTATTATCAGTCCAAGCCTTAATAGTCGAGTTCGCAACGTCAATACCAACAATCTTGTTATATGGTTTCCCTTGATAGATATTGTTGCTCACTGTTTCCTCTTTTTTACCGAATAATGCCATTTTTGTTTTCTCCTTTTTATTTATTTCGGCTCGCCTGAATGATTTGCGGCCGCTTTTTTCGATTCGATTTTATTTTTAACATAACCGAAACTTCTTTCTTTCATTTTCGGCGAGTTTATGTCGCCTATTTTTATGGAACATAGTCCATTTTTGTTTTTAAAGATTGAGAATAAGCCTGTTTTTGCGAACTCTATTGCCCTGAAAACAAGAACATCAATGGGTCTCTCGTCTTTATAACAAACGACAGCAACATATTGCTCCGCGCTCGCCGTATCAATCAAATTAGCCGGAAACTCTACGCGTTTATCGTTAATCTCCATGCCAAGAGGTAAAAAATCCCCAAGCGAACCGACACCTTCAACAGCCGATTTGGGCGCAATGAAGTTAAGATTTGCAAGCGCCGCTAGGTTTGTTTGGCTACAAAGAAAACTAAAATCTTGTTTCGCTTGCTTATTGATTGGCGAGTCCAAAAAGGTTTTCGGGCGCTCCCTATCTACTAAACTACTAAGGTTTGAAAAATCTTCCATTTATTCGCCTCCTTCGACGTTTTCATCTTCGAATTGTTTCTTGCCCTTCGAAGTTATTCCAGCCGAACCGTATGTATCGATAGAGTTGAATCTTTTCATGTCGATGGCTTTTTGGGCGTTTGCTTTTTTTGTCTTTTCGATTTTTACCGTTTTCTTTCCTGCTTCCGCCGCAGTTGTTGCGCCAAACCCAGTGAGCGCGTTCATATCCTCGAAAGCCTTCGTAGTCGATTCTTCGATATTAACGGTTTTCTTTTCTTTAAGCGCCGCGTTGCTCGCCATATTATCGCCCGAAAATTGCGTCATAACCGAAACGCCTAACGCGCCTTGTTCTTTTTCAAAACTTGGCGGCGCAATAATCGAATCTAGGTTTTGTTGAACGAACATCCCCGCCGACATTGTATTTCGCAATTCAAAATCCGACATATTAGTTTTTGCTTTTGCCTCCGCGAACGCCGAAGCGATTTGGGCGTTTCTTTGGTTAATTTCCTTTTGTTTTCGATTGGCTTCCGCTTGCAAAAGTTCTTCTCGGCTAGGTTCACGGTCGCGCGCACCAAAAACCGAACTAACGACATCTTGTTGCGCCTCTTTTTGAGCTTGTTTTTTAGCGTTTAATTCTTTTTTGCGCGCCGACGCCCCAGCTATTTTCTTTTTAAAAACTATAAAATAAAGAGCTATCAAAACCGCAACAACCATAACCGCAGCAACAATCCCGATTATCAAACCGTCATTATTTTGAAGGGCTGGAGTCATAATGCAGTTTTGTATTTTCATTTCTCTCCTTTTCTTATAATCACTTCTAATATAGAGGTTTTTGCTATTTGTTGTCAAACGAATTTATATGGGTTTAACGGTGGCGCTTTTTATTCTTCGCTTAGCATTTCTTTGAGTCTCGAAAGGCTAAACCCTAAATCTTTTTCAGGCGGCGCATCTTCTTTCGGCGGCGCGCTTTTTTTAGGTGTTTCCTCTTTTTTTATCGCACCTTCTTTTGGCGAACTAAACTCTAACTCTTTTTTAGGTGTTGCGCCCTCTTTCGGCGTTGCCGCCTCTTTTACCGCCTCTTTTACCGCCTCTTTTGCCGCCTCTTTTGCCGCCTCTTTTTTTGGTGGAACAAAATCCGGCTCTGGGTCGGGGCCACCAATAGGTTTATACACTACTTCTCGAGTTTGTATAGTTTTCGCTGGTTCGCGTTTTTCTTGTTTTTCTTTACCCTTCTCTACAATCCCCCTGCCGCGGTTAAGCTTAGCCGCACGCTCTTCAAGAATTTGGCTCCAAATCCCCTTTTCGGCGTTAATAGGCTCCCTAATAACAGCATATCTATAATCAAAATTTTGAACTAGTTTCTCGCCCGATTTCTTTCGCATATAAAAACGGCGCAAATCAACTTTAACGGTCGAAACCCGTTCGCCGTCGGTTGTTAGTTGCATAATATAAAGGACTTCTCCGACGAGCGTCGCCGAGTATTGGATTAAATCTGTGCTTTTATAATCAAAAAAAGTCGCGAGCAATTTACCTTTATAAGTATAAAACGCCAGAACTTTTTGCTCAACGCCTGTATCCGGGTCTTTATCGACATAATCAATTAAAAACGTTTCGTTATTAAAAAGGTCAACCATTAAGTTGAGCTTCGTAAAATTCATAATAATCTCGTCAGCCGAGCCCGCTTTCTCTCCTAGTTTATGAAAGGAAACTTGCGATTGAACCCCGTCGCGATGGCTTAAAGAAGTTATAAAGAATAATTTATCCCCCATGCGGCGAATATTCGTTTTTGATTGAACGGGAACAGTCGCCAAATCCCAGACAGCTTTCTTTTCGTCGTCAAAAAAAACAATTTGATGATAAAGGCTTTGAAATTGTTCCGTATAGGATATTAAGATTTTCTCGTTTGGATTTTTATACGAATGTATCGCGGATTCAAACTCCATCTTCGTTTCATGCGTCGAGATATACTTATCCCCACGTATATCGCGCGTCCATTCATCCCTAACGAGGTTTTCGTTTAACTCAATCTCTTTGCCGTCAATCAATATACTCATAATATCACCCCAACGGATGTTTCCTCGTTTTTCTCTTTCTCTTTTCCGCCAGCCGCAGGGTTTTCCGCGCTCTCGCGGTCGTATTTATCAGTCGATTCTAACGGTTTAAGATTCCCGTGTTTTTTCTCAACGCGGAAATCATCGATGTTTTCGATTAAATAGTGAACGATAACAGTCGAATACGGGCTAGTTGCTGAAAGATAGTATTTACCCTTTTCAAAAACAATGCCCCGCGCGTTAACGTAATATCTTTCACCGTCGCCGTCGAATTGCTCGTCGCCCGTATCATTCTCTAAAAAACGGAAGGTTTCGTATTGGTATACTCGCTTGCCGTTGTCGCCTAACGTAAAGTATTTAAACGAAACAACGGATTTATTTTTAGCGGCTTTGCGGAACTTTTTAAGTTTAAACTTTGGATTATATTTTAAACTCGTAGTTAATAAAGCAATAAACAAAGCGAAAGCTAAGATTAGGCACGCGCCCGAAAAAAGCAATGCTTCAAGCGGCATATCCTTCCCTAAAAAACTTATCGCTAGTATCTTTGCCATTTCCCTACTTATTGCCTCCATCTCTATTGCGAGCTCTTTTCGCTTCTTCAATTTGCGCCTTACGCGCAGCCCGTATATCTTCTTTACTTACTTGTCCAACGCTCCTACCCGATTTAAGGTCTTGCATATAGCCAGAGAGGTCGAATTTCGATTTATCCGTTCTTTCTGAAACGAGTTCTGCTTTCATTAACTTATTGCGTTTAGCATTCGTCAATAGCATGACTAATAACCCAATAAGCATAAGCGGAACGATTATTAAAGGTATCAATATCGTTAGTTTAAGCCCCGTTTTAATATCGTTTTCTATGTTAATCAGCGCAATATTGCCGTTCGAAGAAATCCAACTTTGATTTGCCGCCAATAACTCCTCGCTAAGCCTTATACTTAAAGTTTTGCCGGATAATGAAGCGTCATCGCCGAAATCCTTATAACTTTTCCCGCCAATTTTCCAATCTCTTATATCGCTGCTTGCGTTAAGGTCGTATTCAAGCGTAATAACGTCGCCAACCTTGAATTTTGTCTCGCCGCCCTCGAAATTAACCTTATCGTCCGTTGCAATTTTTATACCAAGCGTTTTAAATACCGCTGTTATAGACCTATCACTCCCGACACTAAAACTCGCCGTATTTCCGTCAATTTCGCTTGTTGCGATGTTTGTAAAATGGCTGAATTGATATACGCCGTTAACTTTGCTTTTTGCCGTTATGCGGATATTTGCGTCTTTCCCGAAATAATATTTACCGTTGTCATCTGAAACATCTACCCATTCGTCATCGCCAACATTCTCGGTAATCTCAATGGTTCCAAACTCGGATTGCCCGACAGTTAACGTAAACTCGCGCCTAAAAGTCGCGCTAATTTCAACTTTATTATTAGAAAAATATGTATCAAGGAAATCCTCATCAATCGCAAGCCCGTTATTAGAAATAGTAAAGTCATCAAGTCTATCGCCGCTAGCGTTAGGAACAGCGCGTTTTATCTTAAACCCTTCGAAAACATATGCATGCCCGCCTAATATAATTTTAGAACTTTCCAAACTTTCGCCGTCATAAGTAATGCTCTCTAAAACGTCTAAAATATGAATCTTTCCGCTTGCGCGGTCGCTATCAAAATTCGCAGCAATAAGAGGATTGATGCCCGTTATAGCGTTTCCGTCGCTGTCAACAGCCTTAATAGAAAGCGTTAAGTCTTTCGATGTGAAATTAAGCGTTATGCCGCCGTTTGCGTTTATTGGGGTTGTAGTATGTGGAATTGTCAGCGCGCCGTCATACTCGATATAATCGCCCTCGATAGTTGTTATCGTTACCGTCGAACCCTCGTCAAGAATAATATAATTTTCACCCGAGAATTGCCTATTGCCGCCGTTCGGGCTAAATACGATAGGGCTTTGAACTACTGTTTGTATGGCGTCGTCGAAAAGCGCACTATCAACATTAGTGTTATTGTCGATAGCCCCATTAACTGTAAAGGAATACGTTCGAACATATGCGCCGATAATATTTATTTCGCCGTTTAAAACATGGCTGTCTATAAACTCCTCGTCAACGGTTACTGAATACGCATCCTCGAAGGTTAGCCGTGTGCCGAGGTTGTCGTAATAGCCCGCCGTGCTATACTCTATAACAGGATACGCGAAACGCTTTGTCGTATCCGCCGCCGACAACGAGTTCATAAGCCGAAGTTCGTCGCCGAGCATAACCTTTAAAGTATCGCCTGTCGTTCTTGAAATATTCTCTACTTCAAAATATCCGCCTAGCTCGGGGTTTTTCGTATAAGTCGTTCCGTTAGTATACGCCGTATCAACGTTAACTTCATATTGCAATGGCGCAAAATGCAATTCAAACTTATAATCTATATTAATGGATGGTAATACGAACAAATACGTTCCGCTGCCTAGACCGCTTTCGGTTAAAGTTATGGTTTCGCTTCCATTGGATGTAAAATTGCCGCTAGTATACACCCCGCGAACAACATTAACCGCAACAAGGTCATAGTATCTAATCGGCGCGATTGTTATTAAGAACTCATCTCGGGTTGCGTTGGTATCTTGGAAGAATAAGTTTATGTTATTAAGTCCGAGCGCCATAGGTCTGCCGTTGCTGCCCGTAATCCTAAAATCAACGCCGCTCATATTTTTCGGAGCGTCCGTCCAACTCTCGCCAAGGTCATAACGACCGTTGCCGTTCGTATCTATATAATTCTCACCCGCGTCATAACGTCCGTTAGGGTCAACAACCGCCGTTCCTATTATGGCTGGTCGAGTAGAATCCAACGTCGCCGCAGAGACTTCTAATTTCGGCGCCTGCGCGAACATAAGCGAAAGCCCAAACGATAGCGCAACAATTCCAAACAATAAATATTTGACTTTTTTCATTAGTTCGCCCCTCCGTTATCCTTATTATTTAGAAGGTCGCTGAGCATACTGCCCATATTAATTCTACCCTCTCCTTGCCTACTCCTTACGAGCGCTTCCTTATAAGCCTTCTTTTTCGATTTCATGCGTATCATAAGAATAAGGCACGCCAAGAGTAATAACGGAACTATAACCGCCGCCGCGATTAACAAGATAAACATGGTTTTGTCCGCCGTTGTTTCCGGAATAATATCAAAACTAATTCCTCCTCCCGCGAACAACTCGTCAAGTTTTTCTTTCGTTAAAACAATCGCAACCGAACTCGAATCATATTCTTCACCGTTTATCTTCATGCCCGCGGCGTTATAGTTCTTGTCTGGCTCGAACTTTATCGTTAAAGTGTCGCCAATCTTAACTTTTTCCGCAGAGCCTAACTCATGCCCATTAACGAGGGTTTTAAGCGTTCCGTTCGTTTCTTCTATGCCTTTTGTTATCACGATGTCGTGTTCTATCGCCCTAAAATTAAGGAAAATAGTATTATTTCCTTGCGCAAGCGGTTGCTCCCATTCAAGCGGCTCGCTCGCGTTAGTTCTCGCCTCGCCATTAACCGTAAAATCGACAAACTCATAATAATCGTCGGCGATCGCAACGATTTTAAGCGTTGCATTCTCGGAAATGTTCTCGTTTACCGCGTCGCTGATTTGAACGCTTGTCCATTCGTTAGTATTTGCCCCTTCGGGTATTTGCGCGACGCCGTTTATATAAAGTTCAAACTTATTAACGTCGGTTGCAACATCATTATTAACCTCGATTGCGATTAAGGCTTTTTGTCTAAATACTTGTATTAAAGTTATCTCGCCGTCTTCGTTAAGATATTTAGTTAATTCTTCAAAAGTTAGATTAATAAGCTTGCCCTCGGGGTCAAGTTCCGCGCCGTCAAGAATGCTATCAATCCCCGCGACTATTTCAAAACCTTCAGGGGTTTCGCTCGTTAAATCTACAATATTACCGTCAGCCTTTTTAAGTTGATAGCCAATAAGGTTATACCCTTCAACTGCTATTTTTTCGATAGGCTCAATAGCATCGCCTTCCCTTATATTTATTTCGCTTGCTCCAAATATATCCCCGCTCTCATCGACGGTTTGGATTAAAACAGTATATTCAACGCGGACAAACCCTATATTAAACTCTTTGTCCGCACCTAAACTAAAAACAAAAACTATGTCGCCGTTAACCGTAGTAGTCTCCATTCCTTGAGCGATAAGTTCATCTTCAAATTCGCTCGCGAGTTTATTTGTTTCGGACGGATCAACCGTTACTCGAATAGAGGTCGTCGGTTCTAGATATTTCGGCTTGCTTGGATTCGTGATTACCGTCCAAACGTTATCTGGGTCGGTTGTTTTATGATACTCAACAATAAAATCGCCCATAAGTTCGTCCGCGGCGCTCGCGTAATCAACCTTTAAACTATTATTTCGCTTATATTTCGCGGAAATTGTTATCTTGTCGCCGCTTAAATAGTTATCAAGAAACGCTTGATTAACAATCATCGCCGAGAAACCGTTTTGATCCGCGAATTGGATATCACCATAACCGAAATACCCAACTAAATTATAACGGTTATTATCTCCGAGTATTTTGTTTCTAATCGTTATTAAGTTGTTGCCATTTTCAATAGAAACCGCGTTCTTTAAAAGTTCAATAGATATTCCCTCGCTAGCTGATGTCGCTAAGACCTCTCCCGTGCCATCTAAAACTGTCTTAATCTCAACGTTATACGAAATCGCTTTAAAGCTAACAAAGATTGTCGCCGCGTCATCCGTTCCTATTGAATCCTCATCAAGCGTTATCGCATCCGTCTCATTGCTATATAGGTTTCGATTGTCTGCCGAGTTATAAACTCTTGTCCCATCTATAAAAATTGTATCGACTGTATAGTAATCATTAGGCTGAACAATAAGTTTAACTATATCAAACGTGCCATTTCGAACAACTTGCGTCGCCTCCGCGCCCGTTCCGAAAGCCCCGCCAATCGAGTTGTTAACGGAAAGATGGACTGAACCGTTAGGCGCGTTCGTCGTAGCCGTAACCGTTATGGAATCCGCCGCTAAAACCGCCCTAAATTTAATTTCTTTATCCTCGTCGTCTATATATTTCGTAATAAAGTCCGGCGTTAATAACGAAAACATATCTGGATATTCGAGCGATGATATGAAATGCCAATCGTTGTCTACGCCGAATGCCTCCCAAGAAAGAACGCTGCCTCCCGTAAGACTTCCCGTCGTATATAAACGGTTTGTTTCGCCGCGCTTGACTGTCCCTTTTTCCGACGCCGAAGAAACCGCCGCCCCGCCTTCTGTTCCAACTGATGTTAATTCGTATTCAATCGGCGTCCAAATAGCGTAAAGTATTATGTCCGAATATAACCATTCCCCAGTCCACTCGCCCGGCCCTCGCCCTATTTGAAATTCAGGGTGATTTGCTGGGTATAAAGCTTCCGCGGGATCCGTGCAAGAAGGGTTTGACGACCAACCGCCGAAAATATAACCCTTACGGTTTTTAAGTAACTCAACTGCCTGACTGAAAGTACTATATTTAGGGTGCATAACAACTGAACCAACCATGCCTGAAACAGCAATATCGCCAAATCCGGTTTCGCGGTTATCGTTTGCGTGAAGCTCTAATCTATACCTCTCAGTTCGTGGGTCAGTAGCGGCCGAAACTGCTGTGTTTGCTGTTATATTACTTTGAAGTGCCTCACTCGCGAACGCGCTAAGCCCAGCAACGCCGAATAACAACGCAAACGCGAGAATAACGCCGATAAAGAGTTTCTTCATATGTAATATTGTCCCCATATACCTTGATTTTATGTATAAGGCATCTCAAAGTCAAATACTCCGCAAACCATTGTCTAAAAATTTTTTAATAGTTTTTATAATATTTTAAATTGGTGCTCGGGATCGGACTTGAACCGATATGAGGTTGCCCTCGAGGGATTTTAAGTCCCTTGCGTCTGCCGATTTCGCCACCCGAGCAAAAACCGTATCGCGATTAAACGATACGGTTATTATATTGCTAGTATTTCAGTTTGTCAATTTAAAGTTTAGGGTTATGCCGTAACTTTATCATAAATTCCCAAAACTATATAGCCATACCCGTCGCCACCTAATCCATAACCTGATGGAAGAGCAACTTGAAGGTTGTCGTCGCCCATAAGTTTTGAGAAACCTTGGGTTTCCGCGGGATTGAACGCGCCGGCGGGAACAAGCCCTTGACGAAGTGTATGAACTATCGGTTTGTTGTCTTCGTCTTTGTCTTCTTTATCTTCCCAATTAAGTATGTATTGGGCGTTTGCCATAAAGTCAGAGAGTTTAGCGCCGCCTGGGAGTGGCGTATCTTTGTTGAAAAGTTCCATAATTCCATCCGCTACAACCCCCGCCATACTTGCCATCCCGAATGGACTAAGTATTTCTCCAAGCGCTACAACAAGCTCGAGTTCAGTAGCCTCGAACATATCTTCTATTGCGTTCTCATCAGGTGTTGATGTATCCTTAATTTTAGGTTTACTCGAAGCGCGCATCAATATAGGAGCGTTATATTTTGCTTTAACAGTTCCGTTGCCGCCACCTTCAGCTATGTTCGCATATATTGTTTTTGTAGGATCAAAAGCCTCAAGCCCATCAGCGGGAGTCGCGCCCTTCGCAGGATTTCCAACGATTGTATTATCAATCGGACCCGCCAAAGGCATATAGCCGTTAAGAACCATAAAAGGCGAATCGAAAGTTATAGGATTATATATCTCAACATCTTTGCCGATAGTTATTTCAAGGTCTCGAACGCCAATACCGCCTTCTATCTCTGGATTAAGCATTGCCGAAATAACTGCATTCGAGAGTGCCTCAACTTGTGTAGTATTAGTTATTCCTAGTTGTCCTGCCTTAGTTTCAATACCAGTTTTAAGCGTTGCAAGAACCATGTCGTCGGCCGCGGTTAGCGCGCTGTTTATCCCATAACTCGTATCGTCAACAACTATACCGAAACCAGCGTTGTTAATAATTTTTGTTTCGCCTGTGAGTTTTAAAATTGTTGAAGCATACGCATAGATGCCGGAGTTAAAGTTATTTTCGATTATACAATTATTAAGTTCCGCGCCGCCAACTTCGTTATCATTATGCATCCAAACCGCAATCGTCACTTTACTTATATCAACATTATCAAGTACCATATGCGCTTTATAAGAGAGGACTCCTTGTATCGCTGATGCATTATGAGCGTATCGCTGGTTTATGAGATATTCCCAAGCATTTTGGGCAGCACTTACAATTACATTGCCCTCCGAGTCCTTTCTCTCGACACCAACATATGGATTGCCTGCCTTGTCTTCTGGCCAAAGCTCGTGGCCTGTGCCCCAATCGCTAGGCATGTTTGCATGAAGCTCTTCGATAAGCCTTGGCGAACTGCCCTCGATTGTTAAGTTGTTGATTGTTGTTTGTGCATTTACTGTCTCGCCGTCGCGAAGGTCTTGGATCATAAATATGCCTATGTGGTTTGAAGCTATTGCCTCGCTTATGTGGGTATCGAGCAACGCGCCAAAGTTTCCGTTTGCTTCTGTCGACGCAGCAACAGGATACTTACTTGCGTCAACAGTAAAGTTATTTCCTTCAACGGTGAGGCCAAAATCGGAATTTGCGGCGGTCGGATCCGCTTTAATTCGCCTTTTAAAAGGTGCGCCGGATTGGCGATACATCTCATCCGAGTCCCAATTATCAAAGATGTTTTGAACTGTGCCTTCATTAGCCGCAATATACCCCGCGACAGGATTCGAGCCTAAAATTAGGGCTTGATTAGGGGTGTATTCCTCTATCCAAGTCGAAGCCTCGTCGTCAAGTTCATCCGCGTCCCAAACTTGGTTATAACTTTCAGGCGCTTTATCGGCGTCTTCCGCTACTAACGTATCCCATTGAGCTTTCGTCATATTATAGTATTCTGGCGTTATGTTCGCGAGCATGAAGATTTGTTTAACGCTCGTATCCGCGAATTTTTTCGAGAGTTCGAAACTATTATAAACGTTAACCGCGTTAGCTCCCCCAGCAATATTAACTTTAATTATAATAGGGCTAACATTAGCGAAGTTATAAAGTGGCTCAACGGAAATTTCGTACTCCCCGCTGCCAACCGAGAAATCGAGCGCAACAGTTTCTTCCTCAACAATATCTACCGTTTTAATACCAGTCGCCGTAGTAGAAACTACTTTTTCTTTAAAGAAGTTCACTTTCTTCAAAGTTGCGATGCTAACTTCCGTGCCTGCGTCATTTTTCACGGTTATTTTATATTGGTTATCCGCGTTCGCGATAGTCTCGTCGACGTCGCCTATGATCGATGTTTGCGATAAATCAAGCCTGAAATCGTTTTGGGCGATATTAAGAACGCCGCTACCCACTTGATCGAAGTTGTCGCCCCAAGTTAACATATTTGTATAAGGAACAACTTCCATTTTAAGGATTATGTCCTCTTCGCCATCTTTAACGAATTTAATTTTCGTATCCCCGAGCGCGTTTGCTATGAGTTTATTTTCGTCGATAATAATCGCCTCTTCGTCATCCGAAACGCTCGAAACCGTCGCTCCTTCCGCAGATACCACCGCATATCCCTCAGGCATTGTTAAGCTAAGCTCAACGCCTTTCGCGATTATAATATGCTTGTCTGTTTCTCCGCTCTCGTCGATTTTTTCTTCAATAAAGAGTGCGCTATCGCTTGCGAAAATCGAACCCGATTCCGTAAGGGCGCCGTCCTCAAATGAAACGGCTGCAAATTGTTGCGATTCAACTGGATTGATTAAGTTTATACGTTTAGAGATTGTTGGTTTATTTTCAACGGCAATCTTAACCTCCGCGCCGTTCGTTTCGGAAAATCCTGCTTCATACGAAATCGTTACGGTATAAGTGTTTTTACTGTTCGCAACTTTTTGAACTTCGCCGTAGCTGATGAGTTCGCTCGAAGGCGTAATAACTACCTCGTTTTCCGTCGCGTGAACAGGCAAAAGCGTGAACGTAATCGTTGTTGATCCGCTCGAAGGCGCTTTCGCCACGTATTGGTTTTTAGGCTCTAAGTTCGACGCATGATAACGCCCGCCCGCCTGAATTTGTAAATCTAAAACGGGCTTAGTCGGGTCTATAACGTCGGTATCCATCCCATCAATTCCGCCGCTTATACTATCGATAACCATGCTACTAACGTTGTATTTGTCTGGCTTTTCGAGGTCGCGGCTTGGGTCGAGGAAAACAACCGCGAGAACGATACTCGACACGACAACAACGCCTGCTATTATAAGTGCTATAACTTTTTTATTCATTTTTTCTCCTTTATTTTTTAAGTTAAACCGATTTTTTAATTAAACTCCCCGCATACGCTCCTATACCCCCTCTATGCGGTTATAGAAAACCGACATATTTTTATAAACGAGATAAAGCCTAATAATAAGATAACCCAGCGCGAAAATTAGAATCTTAACCAGCGCGAGCGATGGGCTTTCGAGCCAAAAAAAGTAAAGCAAACCAGTAAAGATTATCGACAACACCGCGCCAGACGTCATAGATTTAACGATATTCGGATTTGAGGTGTCTTTGCCTGTTAGGGCGTAGTCGGCGATATGCGGATTTATAATATCGCGTTGCAAGCTGCCTGCCATATGTCCTGTCGATAAAAAGACGGCGATTATCGCGAAGAGGGTCGCTTGGAGAACGCTAAAATCCGTAAACTCAACCAAGATAAACGAAGTTATGATAATCGAAACAAACGAGAAGATAAAGTTTATAAACATCTTCGCGAGCGGCATAACCCAAGTTTGGCTTGGCGCGGTTTTTACGATATTAAACTCGCCGCCCTCGCTTGTTATTGCGTTCGCGGAGAGCGTATTCGACGACATAAGCATTAAAAGCACAATTAAAACGTTAATCGAAATCGCAAGGCTGACGCCCGCAACCGAATACGGCAACCGTTTTAGTATCTCGCTTATAAACCAAACCGCAACCGGCATCGCGATAAGGAAACTAAGGCTCGAGAAGGTATGCGACAAGTTTCTAACCTTTATTATCGTTTCGCGTTTTAAGAAAGTTAAAAAGATATTGCCCCCGACGGCGTTCTTCGCCGCTTTATTTCGCCTCATCGAGAACTCGGTCGAACTCGACGCGATGTTATAATAAATAATACTTATTATATAGGTAAACGCCAAGAGCGCAATAACGGTCAATAAAACAAAAGTTATATTTACCCCGAGTTTAGGAAGGAATGTTGTCGCTGGGTCGAAAGAGTTCGGCAAGACGTCGAACAGCCCCATGCCCTTCCGCTCGAACGAGAACATAATCGCCGAGATGACGTTATATATGCTGCCATGGTCGCCAACCCAAGCGATTCCCTTTTGAAAAATATCATAAAAATATTTCGAGAACCCAACGAGGTTTATTTGATTAGGTAAAACGCCGACGATCATAGCAAGAACCCAAATTATGAGCCCGATTAACGCAACGGAAAGCGCAATTTTAAGGACTGGGAACTTAATTATGAGTTTTTTTAGATACATAATCGGCAAGGACAAAATCGCCCCGAGCAAAACCGCGATAAGCGGCAATAAGAACACCAAAACGAGCGCAAAGATATAGAACGCCGAGCTAAACGCGAAAGTTAGCCCAAACGCGATTAAAAGCGGAATCGTAAAATAAAGCCCTGCGATGAGTTGTTCTATATAATAGAAGATTAAGCGCGAGATAAAGACTTCGTTTGGGTTAACGGGAAAAGAAAACACAATCGCGTTATCGTTCGCGTTATAAAGCGACTTTGTTAGCCCGAACGCGGTTGCGATGATTGCGACGGTTTGGGTTATAACTAAAACGAACGGCAAAAGCGCAGGAACGATTGGTATAAACGCAAGTTTTTGCATGAGGCTTAAAAGGAAATTAAGTCCAAACGCAACCGCCCCGCAAACAACAAGGGCGAAAACAAAATCGACAAACTTATTAACTTTGCCTTTTTGTTTATTTTTGCGCCGTTTTTCTTTATTGGCGAATTGCATTTTTAAAAGGATTTTAATTCGATTTAGCATCTTTACCCCTTTTCCCGAACGCATCATACTCAACCTTATCGAAATAAACCTCGTCGTTTATAACGAACTTCTTCATAGTTCCGCGTTTTTGGCGCATCAAAACTTTTTGGTATTCGTTCTTAGTTAGTTCTTTAAGCGGAATAAGATTTTGTTTTATCTCATCGATTTTCTTAACGTTTTCCTTTCCCGCAACAACCGCGCCAAGCTCAAACTTTTCGTTAGGGCGCTTAAATTTATTGAAAAACTTTTGTAGACGGTTTTGAGATTTACGGTTCGTTATCGTATCGTTATTTTTATTAACGCTGGCGTTAATGCTCGGGATATAAGGCTCATGCCCTAATTTTTTAATAAGTTCTTTTTGTTTTTCTTCGTCGTTTTCGTGATACGCTAAATAAAGTTCTTCGAGGTCAACGCCGCGCTCACGAAGTTCTCTTAAATCGAAAACGCCTTGCATCTTGCCTTTCTTAATAATGCAAATCCTATCGCAAATGCGTTCAACGACTTCTATTATATGGCTCGAGAACAAAACTATGTTGCCAGCGTCGGCGTGCGCGCGCATACATTCCTTTATTTGGTATGCGCTAGATGGGTCAAGCCCTGTGAGCGGTTCGTCGAGTATCCAAACTTTTGGGTTATGAACAAGCGCGGCGATAACCGAGAGTTTTTGTTTCATGCCGTGACTATAACTTTTTATTTGTTGGTCAAACGCATACGCAAGCTCAAAAATTTCGAGATATTTCGCTATTCGCGCGTCGCGGTCGGCTTTATCAACCTTATAAAGGTCGGCAACATAGTTAACATACTCGCGCCCCGTTAGCGTTTCATAACTTGCGTGGTTGTCGCTAACGTAGCCGATGTTGCTCTTCGCTTGGATAGGTTGACTCGTAATGTCAAATCCGCAAACTTCGATATTGCCCTCGCTTATGCTTTGGATTCCAACGATGCTCTTAATAACCGTGGATTTCCCCGCGCCGTTATGCCCTAAAAAGCCGAAAACTTCGCCAGAGCTCACTTCGAGGCTAAAATCGTCAACAGTTCTATGTTTATTAAATCCATAAACCTTCGAGAAATGACAAATTCTTAACATATTAACTCCTTTTTCATTTACGGGCATAAATAATGGTCGCCCTCCCATTCTTTTTTTGAACTCGCGAAGCCCGAGGGCATCGGAAACTTTCAGTTCGTCCAACTTCTTATAATGGTCAATTGCCTTAAACGCCCAATAATACATAAACCAAACCGCGAGCGCGAAACCGAGAAAGCCGAAATAAAGTAAGATGTCATAAAGCCATGAAACTTGGAAAATTTTTCCGTCAATCGTAAATGAAATAATTTTCTCAACTTGTATTTCCCTAACGCCGAACATTCCGCTAATAACATCGCCCGTTAAAAAGAAATAATCGGTTATTGGCCCTCGCGTTATGATATTCCCCGCCTTATCTAATGTTTCGACTGGAAAAACGTTCGGGTCGACAACAACCGCCGAGTTAAAGTATGCGTTTATAAAAATAACCGCTAGAAAATAAAAAGTAAAAACAACGGCACCCCAACTAAATGTCTTCATCGTCGGCCTCGGCATCTCGCCCCACATTATAACGAGGATAGGAACAACCATAAGGATGATGTGCGTAAAGAACAAATCCATCGCGCCCGTGTTGAAAAGCGTTGTCGTCGCCGAAATGTCCGGCATAATTATCGCGCCAGCCGCGCCAACAACATTCGCGAATAAGTTAAAGTAATAAAGCGGCTTCCAACGGAAAACGCAAACAAGGAAAATGAAATAATTCCCCGCGTTGCAAAGATGCCAAGGTAAACTGCGCAAGCCAAAGCCAACCCACTCCGTATTGTTCGACGCATAGCAAACAAGCGCACCGAGCGACATTAATGTTAACGCCGCCCATTTGGTTTTGCTGTCGGTCTTTCTAAATATAAAGTAAGTTGCGATTAAAACAACCGCCATGACATAAAGCCAAATTCTATGCCCTATTTTAAAATCATCAGGTAGGCTCGACGAATTTCCTATCGTCGTACTAACGCCGAAGAAAATTTGCGGCGCGCCGACGGGAAGAGTCGCGAGAATTATCCCGAATAAAACGACTAACGTTAAAGGAATACTAATTTGCGGTTTTTGCCATTTGTTCTCGCGGATAATGTCGAATAGCGAATAAAAACCGATTACGCCAACAAGCCCAACCTCTAAAATGAATTGGACTATACGGAAAGGCTCAGCCGTAAAATCTGCGCCGCCGTTTATCAGCATAACATTATTAAAGAAGATAATATTTAAAACACAAACAATAGGCAAGAAGAACGCCGATAGATTTTTAAGCGTTTTTAATCTATAAAATGGCGCAACAATCGCAATCGCGACCGCCGCATAAGATAAACAGCGCAAAACCGCCAACCAAACAATTTCCCCGCGCACTAGCCCAAGCGCGTTTACGTCGGTAAGGCTATCGAAAACGTCATTAAACCCAACTCGCCAAAACATTATAAAGAAAAGTACAATCGCGATGACTTTTAGAACCGCCGGCATAAACCCTTCTTTATATATTCTCGCCCAAAGCCTCAAAACTGGTTTGCGTTCAAGCTTCTCGGGTAAAGAAAGCGCCGCGTCCGCATTCTTCCAACGCTTTTTCGTTAAAATATCAATAAAAACAACAGCGCCCGCGCCAAATATTATAATCAACGAAATCCATAATTGCGCCATATTTTTCCTTTTGTTAGTTGATATGTTAGTATCGACATTAAACTAACATTTTATAAAATCCCTGCGCAACAAAAAATTTTTTATAATTACTATTCAAGCATCACCAAAAACAACTTAATTTATTTTAATACTAGATAAAAATAATTTATATAAAAATTGTAGTGAAATGATTGAGTTTATATAGTATTGTCAAAGATAATATATAGATGAATAAACTATATTTTTCAAAATGGTTAACGAAATACCTAAGCGAACATAAGATGACCCAACAAGAGCTTTCGGCGATTTTGCATATTCGGCAATCGCAAATTTCGAACTGGCTAAACGCAAAGAGCTATCCGGGGTATATCTCTATAATAACGATTTGCGAAAAACTCGGGGTTATGCCGACGGATTTATTTTCTATTGACCGAAAAGGTGTGCCACAATTGAGTTGATAAAAACTCCAATCATTAAACAATGTATCTAATAAAACCTAACAAAATAAAAACTATCTGTGCGGTGTGTTTTTAAAACAAGAAAAACGTCAACTTAAAATAGGGCACACCTGACCGAAACTAACGCTTGTATTTCTCGCGCGTTTCGAATATAATAACAACAATGGAAAACACGAAAGCAAATATAAAAACGACAAAGAAAGTCCCTGAAACAAAAGGGGCTATTAAGGGCGTGCCCGTTAATGACGACGCAAATATAATTAAGAACAAATTCGATATAAAACACCTACTCTTATCTAAACAAGAAGTTTTAACGCGCGAGGAACGCGAAAAAAGGCGCGCGGCTAGGCGCAAGAAGTTTATTATTATTTCTATAATCTTAATTATCGCTTTTTTCGCGGCTGGGATATTAGTCCATTATCTTTGGCCGAACAGCGACATCGCGCAAATAACTGAGGACGGCGTTTTAAGTGTTCTAAATATAGCAAATTGGTTTACAGATAACATAACGACAATCCTACAAACAATCAGCACAATAATTCTCGTCTATATTATTTCGCTTATTGTTAACTTTATTTTAAGCCTCATGGGGCGCGGCAGCAAGCGCCGAAAAACCGTTATGTCGCTAGTTTCCTCGGCGGTTACATTCATAACTTACCTCGTTATACTAACTGTAATTCTAACCTTTTGCGGCGTTAATCTAACCGCAATCTTCGCCGGCGCGGGGGTTATCGGTATTATTATAGGTCTTGGCGCGCAAAGCGTTGTTAGCGACATTTTTGCGGGAGTCTTCCTTATCGTTGAGAACGGTTTTGCGGTCGGCGATATTATAACTATCCCGAGCGAAAACTTCCGCGGTGAAGTTGAGGAAATCGGCGTTCGAACGACAAAACTCCGCGACTCCTTCTCTAATGTTTTAATTATAAATAACTCCGCGTTTAAGAGCGTTGTAAATATGAGCCGCAACCAAAGTTTTGTCGCTTGTAATATAACGATAAATTACGACGAGGATCTCGAAAAAGTTGAGCGCATCATAACCGCGAACCTCGAAAAAATAGGCGCGAATATTAAAACCTTAACCGCGCCTGTCGTTTACAACAAAATCCAAGAGTTTAGCGAGCGCGGTATAGTTCTTCGTGTAAGTTCCTATTGCAACGAAGGCGACATCTATCAAACCCAGCGCGACCTCAACCGCGAGATGAAAAGACTCTTCGATAAAACAAATATTAAACTCGCAATCCCGCATATCGAAGTCGTTAAGAAATAAATCTAAAATAAGGGAGGCGATGTGGCTTCCCTTGTTTTTATTTTATTAGTCTTGCCGCCCCGCAGTCCTTATCGGGTTTATTGCCGCCGCCATCTCGCGGCGCAACTCGTCGAGGTTATAAACTTCCTTAATTTCGTAGTCTAAAACCGGCACGCCACTGTTCTTTATAATAGTCTTGTATCGGTTTTTAAGCCTGTTTATCCCTTCGAGCGAAACCAACGACGTATCAAATAAGTCAATAACAAGCATCGGCATAAGCGCCTCGTTAAAGATAACAAAGTCCGCATACGCGTCTTGCATTTGGAGCATATCGCGGCTCCTATATTCGAAGAGCTTCTCAACGCAAACATTCGGATAAATAATAAATTGCGCCGGCAACGCCCGTTTTAGGACGTCAAAGAACTTTTTTGAATTATCGTTAAGATACGGAACGATGTCCGCAGATTTTGGTAAGAGGGCTATATTAGAACGGCGAAAGTTTTCCTCGGCGTCGGCGGCGCGCTTTTTCGAATAAGCCGACAACCAAATCCCAAGCCCGCAAAGCAATAAAACGATAACCGCAATCGGGATAACTACCCCTAAAAAAATATCGCTCCCCTCTTTCGCTAAAAATAAATCCTTCATAACCTATTATACCAAACAAAAACGCCGAGCGCAAGATTTTATTACGTTCGGCGTTTTATGTTTTTTAGTTTATGCGACGCGGGAGGCTGCGGACAACGCTATATTTCTAAGCAAGCCCGTTACTTTAACGTAAACTACGTTTTCGGATTTCCATACTTTTATTTGGCACCCAATATTGACGCCCCCTATACTCGAAATCGGAGTCGCATCCGCCTCTCTTGTTGCTATCGTCGGCGCGGCTTCGTCATAAATAACCTTCGACACGTTAAACAAACTTATCGACGCAACTGTCCCTAATGTTGGGGTGAAGGTAAACGTATTTTCGTCGCTATTCTTAACGTTCGGAACCGTCGTTGCCGCCGTTCCATAGCTATCCGTTGCGAAATCGACAGAAATGTTTCCAACAATTTTCCAAGTTAAATTTCTAACGTCATTTTCCGTGCCGCTCGCCCATTTATAGTTAATCGAGTCCGTTAGTGTAGCGGTTATCGTATAGTTTCCTACATCGGTTACGGATTGCGTTCCGCCATAAGTAAATCCGCTTGCGGTTGGTTTTGTTGGAGTTATAGCCGAGCCCAACCAACCAAAGGTTGTCGCGTCTGTAAGCGACGGAACCGCAACCGTTCCCCCGGAGGTTGTCGTTGTCGCGCCCGTAATTGACGGAACTGCGACGGAACCTTTCGTCATCGTAATATTTATGGTTTTCTCTATAGAAGTATAATGAGTTTTACTTACCGTAATTGTTAATGTGGTTGTGCCGCTGTTGTATAATGTTGGCGTTCCGGAAATCGTTGAACTGCTCAACGAGAGTTCGTTTGTTTTGGTCATGGCATAACTTACCCCGCTAGTGCCTTCCCATGATAATGTTCCCGAGTGCGCAACACCGACCGTTGCTGTTGTATCGTCAAGAGTTAGCGTTCCCGTAATAATTCCATTAGTTATCGTTATCGACCCAAGGTTTTGCGCACTAACAGCGTTATAGTTTGTTCCTTCAAGGACTCGAACCCAAACGTAGTATGTGTTTGGGGTAAGACTAGTTGTTTGAAAGCTACTCCAACCCTCTGTTGGCGCAGTCGTATCGTTTGAATGAAGTGCATACTCTATCGTTCCGTCGCCAGTTCTGGTTGGCGCGGTCGTAACGAAATCTTGCGCGCCACCTGTATACGCAAAGCCCGTATACGTTCCGCCGGAAACCGAACCTGTGCCCTTCGCAACCGTAACTGTAACCGTTTTTGTTGCGGAATTATAATAGTTTGCGCTCGCTACGACGCTTAACTCGTTTGAGCCATATGTTGTTGGTGTTCCTGAAACTTCTGCCCCGCTTCCGCTAAATCCGTTTTTAGCAGTTAAAGAATAACTTACCGTGTTAGCCGCGCCAACGCTTGCCGTAAGCCCAGAGAGCGTTCCTGAATATGCGACGCCGACTGTTGCGATTGTATCAGAAATCGCGAGCGCCCCCGAAATAGTCCCTAAGCTTATGACAATCGAACCTATACGTGTTGCGCCAACTGCGTCATAGTTATCCGATGCGGCGGCTTTCGCCCAAACGTAATATGTTTTTTCGCTTGTTGTATTTGGTTGGGCGTTGGTTGTTTCTGCGGTATTCCAAGTTGTTGGCTCGGTTGTATAGGCAGTCGAAAGCCCGTAAGAAATAGTTCCGCCGCCCGTCACTGTCGGCGCGGTCGTAACGAAATCTTGCGCGCTGCCGTTGTATGTTAAGTCCCTAAATTCCCCGCCCGAAATCGAGGCTGTCCCTGCTGTTGTTATCGCCCAACTTAGCGTTTTATTGGTGCGAGAGCCGTCCGACCATTCATAGTCCGCAGTTAAGGCTAACGTTACGGTATATGTTCCGACGTTTGTGCCCGTCGTTTGACCTGATATTGTGTAGGCTGTGGTATTTGTCTCTATGTTATGGTTCATCTCGTCACCAGTATAGGTTCGGCTTGCACCATCACTAGGAATTGCCACATATTTATAATCCGCCGTCACTACCGCGAGAGTATAAGGCTCTGAGGCGTTGTAATATGAATTCCCTGCCCAATATGCCGTTATTGTTGCCGTTCCGCTAACGCCAGTTGCTTCGATTACGCCTGCTGACGATACCGAGGCGACATTCCCATTAGTTGTAGTATATGTTAACGTTCCGACATTACCGCCGCCGCTTGCCGTAACGGTTTGCGTTGCGCCTTTCCTTAATGTTATTGCTAGTGGACTTAACGCGCCCGTGTCGGGCGCGGCTTGGTCGGCTTTTATTGCCGTCACTGTCGCGACAGTATAATAGTCCGAGGCGTAATAGTTTGTCGTCTCTGCGTAATATGCCCTTATTATTGCCTCTCCGCTCGACGCAACGGCTCTTATCGTCCCGTCGTCTGGATCTACTGTTGCAACTAACGGCCTAGACGAAACATATATTAAATCCCCGATCGCGCTACCGCCGCTTACTGGCGCATCAATCGTCGAATTATATGCTATATCTACCGCGCCTAGCGCACCTGAGTTTGGCGCGTCTTGCTCGGCTTTTGTTGGTGTATATGCGCTCGAGGCGACGGAGGTTGTCCTCGCTGTTCCGCCCGCCGTTGGGCGATATTGAATAAAACCGTAATATGGCGTATGGTATGTTTTATTCTCGAAAATATTGCTTTCTTGCCAACCTGTTGTTGGCGCGGTTGTGCTAGTTGAAACGGCATAATATCGAGTATAGCCTGTAGGCGCCGGAGTAATCATCCGCCCCCCCGTACTTACGGTTATAGTCGTTGACCCTGCCGTTCCCGTTACCATTGGTGCGCTCGGCGTCGGCATATCTCCGATGTTTATTGTCGGTAAAGTATACGAACCGACGACAGGAGAATGAACGTTATTATTGCCCAGTCTTATATCCAAAGACGTAAAATAGTCGTTTAATATATTAGTCATACCAGCAGGATCCGAAGCCCATGCGGCGCGGTCTGCGTAGAACACAATATCATATTCCGTCCATTCATCCCAATCATAGTCCTGCATCACGAGCCTATAATCTGTCCCGGGTTGATTATTCGTCTCATGCGGTGCGGAATAAGTTTCACCCTCTATAGTGGTTCCACTATTAGTCCTAACCCGACCGTCTACGGTTATAGGGGGGCGCGACATCGTCGTTTTTGGATATGGGTCATTCGCCACAACTATCCATTTATTATCCATTGCGTATCCATCCATTGTATATCCAGCTGAGTTTGCAATTAATGTTGTGCTCGTTGGCCTTATTCTAAGTATTTCAACCAAGCCGCTCGATGCCGCCCCATAACTATATGGATAATTAATCGCGCCCGGCGCGGTGTCGTTGGTGCCGAGAAGGGTTCCGTCGCCTTTATAAACGTTGCACCAATCCTTGTTTGGGTTGTCAAGTGTTATATTAAAAGTCATTGTTTTCGAGTATAAATCTATTTCGGTTCCGGGGATTCCTCCGGTAATAGGCGTGTCGTATGCTGAGTTCCTTCCTACTACCCCACGAATAATATACGAGAATGTTATCGTTGCTTTTGCGCCGTCCAGCGCGTCCGCAGGAATCTCAAAATCTATATAAGCATAATCACCGCTATTAGTTAGCGTACCTGATGCATAAGTATAACCCGGAAGAACTCGCGGAGTATTACTTAAACCTAAACCGCTCAAACTAGAGGATGAAATTCGTAAGCCCGCGCCCGGTGGACCACTGGTATCTATATATACCCTATATCCATAGCCAGCAGCAAAAGATAAATCGGGATTAACCGAAAAAGTAATAAAATTATGCTTACCCGCTGTCATGGTTATGTCTTCTCGATAATTCGATACCGATGGCGGCATTGGGGTATTTGTGATGTGGCTCCCTCCTGAATTAGTTACAGTATGGAGCTCCCAAAGCAGAAAGTCGCTGGGGTCTGCTGATGCCGCCTGCGAGGTTGGTTCATTATTTGTCAAGAAAACGACGCCCGCCGTTGTTGCGCCGACGGCGACGACCGTTGTTAAGGCTAAAACTAAAATCTTAGCACGTGTCCACATACGCAAAAACCTCTCTTTCGTTTCAAGTCTATTATATAGAATATTATATATAGATTTAGGAGTTTTATGTCAAATCATTTTCGCGAATAAATAAATATTTTTTAGACAATACCCTCGCCTATATCGCCTCGTCTTTTAGCGTTTCGCGGAATTCGGCGAGAACGCGTTGTTCGATGCGCGAAACTTGGACTTGGCTTATATTAAGAGCCTTCGCAACTTCGCTTTGGGTTGCATTTCGAAAATACCTTAGAAGCATAACTTTCCGCTCGCGCTCATCGAGGCTTTTTAGAAGGTTTGTTATCATAATTTTGTCGGTTAGGTCGACTGGGTCGCCGTTATCGCAAGGGATTTTTTCCGCGAGAGAAAGCGATTCGCCTTGGGAGTTTTCTGTTTTCTCGAACAGCGAAATCGGCAGATGCGACGCCTCCATCGCGAAAACAATTTCTTCGCGCGAAACGCCGAAATGCTGCGCAATTTTATCAACGGATCTTTCCGTTTCGTCTTGGGTCGCGTTCAAATATTTTTTTATTTTAACGAACAAACTTTTAACGCTGCGCGAAACTTTTATCGCGCCGTCATCGCGCAAAAACCGCTTAATTTCGCCCAAGATTAACGGCAGCGCATATGTTGTAAACTTTACGCCATAACTCGGGTCGTATTTCTCGATAGCCTTCGTAAAACCCAAGGCGCCTAGTTGATAAAGGTCATCGTATTCAACGCCCTTTCCGATATAGCCTTTTAAAACGCTCTTAATAAGAGGCGAATTAGAAATAATAAGCCTGTTTTTTGCCTCGCCGTCGCCCGTTTTCGCGAGCGCAATTAGTTCGGCTAGTTCGTTATTTGAAAGCATCGCGGTTCACTCTCCGCTCGCTAAATCTGCCGCCTTTTCTTTCGTAAAAAATTTTGTCATCTCAACCAAAACTCCGCCTCCAAAGTTATTATTGACGGAAAGGTTGTCCATGAAACTTTGCATAACCGTAAAACCCATTCCGCTCCTCTCGTCCTCGGGCGCGGTTGTATAAAATGGTTCGGTGGCCTTCGAGATATCCTCGATCCCGACGCCGTTGTCCGCGATTTTTATCGTTATTTGGTCGGCGAAAAGTTCGCACTCAACGAAAATCGTTCCGCCCTTCTTTTTATACGCGTGAACTATGCAGTTCGTAACCGCTTCGCTAACTGCGGTCTTTATGTCGTTAATTTGGTCGAGGGTTGGGTCGGCTTGGCTCGCGAACGCGCCGACAACTCCCCTAACGAAACTCTCGTTCTCGCTTTGCGCCTCAACTTCCATCTTAAATTTATTTAAAACTTTTTCCATTTTATTTTCTCCTTATAATTACGATACTTTGGGCATAACTTGATATAGCCCAGTCATCTTAAAAATCCGATCCGCTTGGCTCGATGGGTTCGCGACAAAAACCGGTATATTTTTATCCTTCATCTTCTTATAACGCCCGATTAAAACGCCGATGCCTGTGCTGTCCATAAAACTTAGGTTAGTTAGGTCGATAACAATTTGCGTAAACCCCGTTCCATTCATGACTTGTTCCATATAGGTGCGCGTATATTCCGCCGAATATTCGTCAAGTTCGCCGTCGAGCGAGATATAAAGAACGCCCTTATAAACTTTGTTTGCAAGTTTCATTTTGCCCCCTTTTAGGGCGAACCGCGCTGGAATTGCTTGGGTCGCTGTCGCCTAAACAACAATAAAACAAAACCGCAACGGTTTTTTGCGGTTTAAAGTCGAAATTTGTCGAAATTTATCAAAGCGCAGTCAATAGTGAAAAACATAATTGGATTTTAATTGTCAAACTAACAACTTTGTATTACATTATCGACATGGCTAAAGTTTTATTGCTTAATTCGCCAATCTTTAATGAGAAACAACTCACAAAAGAAGATTATTTACCCCCTATTGGGTTGGGATATATAGCCACGAATTTAGAGCAAAACAATATACCGGTTGAAATATTAGACGCAGTTCATGAGAATTTAACTATTGATGAAATCGTAGAAATACTTAAACAAAAACAACCAAATTTTGTCGGAGTAAATATTTTTTCAATAAATCAAAATCTTGTGAAACAAATTATAGAGAACTACAAAGGCGATACAACATGGCTGCTCGGGGCGAAAACCGTTCAATCACTTTATAAAGAGTTTCCGCAATACAACACAAAAAACAAAATTATTGGCGTAATCGGTGAGGCGGATTTAATAACGGCTGACATTATAAATAATAACGTAAAAGAAAAACCATCTTTTTCACAAGGAAACACGACTATTTATTCGGTTGGCAAGAACTCATTTTATTACCCGCATGATATTTCACAATTAAAACTTGATAGAAGGCTTTTTGCGGACAGAGTTATAAAAAATCCCTATGGACTACAAGAGGATGTCCTTGTAGGGTCTCGTGGGTGCGTATATAATTGTGCTTTTTGTGGTGGCGCAAGGTCATTAAATAAAAGTGTTGCCCCGCGCGTTCGTAATATTGAAAGTCTTAAACAAGAGATTATCGAAATAAAAAAACTTAACCCACAAGTTGAATGTATAAGAATGTTGGATGACCTCTTTTTAAGAAATCGCAAAAGCATAGAACAAGCCATCGAACTATTTACAAAATCCAATTTGCAATGGCGCGCTATGGCGCATATAAATGTATTCAAAGGGAATCTGGATTTGTTGGAAAGATTGAAAGAATCTGGTTGCGTAGAGTTAGAAATAGGTATTGAAAGCGGTAACGACAAAATGCGAGAAGTTATTCATAAAGAAGGCTCCGTTATGGATGTAAAAAGTGTTGTTGGCAGCCTCCTCGATAATGGACTTAATGTCAAAGGGTATTTTATGTATGGCTTGCCTAATGAAACATTACAACAAGCAACAGATAGTTTCGTTTTAGCAAACGAATTACATGAATACTCTCAATCTACGTTGGGTAATTTTAAGACAAGCGCTTTTCAATTTAGACCTTATCATGGAACGGAATTATTTGCTAATTTAGGGTTAAATTCCAATCAAGAATATAAGCATATAGAAAGTCAAAACGACATGATAGGTAGGCAACAATTTAATTTTATGGCTGAAAATTACAGCCAATGTTCGCAACAAGAAATTGATGAACTTGTTATAAAAACAAACTCATTATCGAAAAATAGAAAAAATTTAACAATTCCTAATAGGACAAAAGCATTAAAAAAGTGTGACGTTATGATGGTCGGAATATCGAATAAAGATGATGAAAAGGGAACTATGCTCGAAGCATTCGATGGAAGTACAAATTCTGGGAAACTTATACAACAAATTGAAACAGTAAATTCTAATATAAATATATATAAAACAAACCTTGTCAAATTCACGCCGAAAGACGAGCGCGGAAAAATCCGTTATCCTTTAAAAGAAGAAATTGACAGCCAAATAGATTTATTACTTGATGAAATCAAAAACAAACAACCTAAAATTGTATTAGCAATGGGTAATATGGTGTTTGATTACCTTAATGCTATAAAAAATCAGATAGATGTTCCCATAGAAAAAGTGGAACACCCTTCATTCGTTACCATTTATCGCAGAAAACAAATAGGCGAATATATCGCAAAGATTACGCAGATCATAAACACATATTGCAATGAACAAGAAAAGGAGCAATAATAAATCCTCGTTAAAGAGCCGTTATTATCGCGAATTCTAATGCGGAGCTCGAAAGGTTTTCGCTCGTATTCGAGAGCGCGAACAGGGCGAGGGCGAGGTTGTTGCTGTCAACTAAGATTTTCGAGTAGTCGGCGAGTTTTGCTTCGTTTTGCATTTTGTTTAATGCGGTCGATAACGCTATAACTTCGTTATAAAGTTTAAGCGCGGCGATTTTTAATTCTTCGGTCGAGGGTTTTTCCGTTCTAAACGTTAATAAACTCTCGAAAACTTCCGCGCGTTTCGCGAAAATATTACCTATTAAATGTTCATCGTCGGCGCGGGCATTAAAGGTTTTTTGAAATTCTTCCCTCTCGGCAACGGTCGCGTCGCCTAAGCCCTCGCCTGTCATGAGCGCCTTATTCGCGTCGTCGACGGTTTTATATATGCTCTCGATAACGACGAACTTATCGCCGTCGCTTACGATAAAGCCTGCCCCGCCACTTAATTTACTTTTTCGAGAGAGTTCCATCGCGGTTGTTTTATCCGCGACGCCCGCGACCTGAATCGCGTAAACTTGCGGCGTTGTTTGGGTTATCGAAACTATATCACCGTTAGAACCCGCCGCGCCGAAACTTGGGAACTTAAAAAAATGAAACTTCGCATTACAAGCCAGCGCAACAATCGCCAGCAATAATAAAACCGCAACCAGCGGAAACATAAACTTTTTCTTCGGTTTAAACCGCTTATACTCAAACTCGTTATAAATTTGATCCATACTATATATTTATTAAAATTGAAAATCGAATATGCCCGCTTGACTATGGTTGCGTGAGCCTCTATAATGAAGGTATGAAAATAATATGTGATGGAGCTTGTTTGGCGGACGCGGTTAATACAGTCATCCGCGCAACAAACGGAAAAATAAACCCAAGCCTCGGCGGAATTAAAATCGTAGCCGCTGGCGATACGCTAACCCTTTTCGCGACGGATATCGAAATGTATATAACGAAGGTTATAAAGGCTGATGTTCGGGAAGAGGGAACGTCGATTGTTCCCGGCAAAATCTTCGCGGATTATGTTCGCTTACTGGATAAAAGCGCGCAAGTTGAACTCGCGAGCGATGCAACCTCGATTATGATAACCCACGGCGAGAATGTTTGTACTTTCACCCTTATGAGCGAGAGTGAGTATCCAGACATCTTAAAACTCGGTTCAAAACCGCACTTCGCAATCAAATCCCAAGACCTTAACGACATTATCACGAAAACAACAATTTGCGCCTCGCGCGACGACAGCCGCCCAATCCTTAAAGGCGTTCTTTTTGAACTTGAAGGAAAGAATCTAACCTGCGTTTCGCTCGACGGATATAGGCTCGCGAAAGTTAATAAAACGGTTACGAACGTCGGAACGGATATTAAGTTTGTTGTGCCCGCTCGAAGCCTTGACGAGGTTAAGAAGATGCTAACTGGCGACACCGGCGACGTTAATATCGTTATCGAAAATAAGTTTTTCGGCATCGCGCTTAACGGAACGACTTTCGCAACGCGCCTTATGGACGGCGAATTTATAAATTATAAACAAGTTATCCCGCAAAGTTTCGAATCAACGGCAGTCCTCGATAAAGAAGAGTTTACCGAGTCTGTTGTTCGGGCGGGGATTGTCGGCAGCAACGCAAATACGAAAATTATAAGCCTTAAATTTGAGGGAAAATCCGTTGCAATCTCCGGCATAAGCCAAACAGGCAACACAAACCAACGCGCAAACGCAAAAATTACGGGTAAAGACCTCGTTATTGCGTTTAATGCCGAATATCTAACGACCGCGCTCGGCGGAATAAACGAGCAATTCGTTTTATTATCCTATAACTCTGCCCTCGCGCCTTGTACGTTAACAAGCACAAAAGACGGCGGCGATTATCTCTTCTTAATCTTGCCTGTCCGCGCGAACTAAAAGTTTTCGATTTTCTATTTGCCACGCGCGTTTGTTTATTGTTATAAATAACTCATGAAGAACACAAATAATAAATTAGTGCTTTTTATCGATGCAACTTGCGATATGCCTTATGATTTCATAAAGGAAAACGATATAAAAATCGTTGGGCTTCCATACATAATCGGCGAAAAAGATGGTTTCGCGAAGGGCGCGACGACGAAAGAGCTTAAAACTTTTTATGATGCGATGCGGAGGGGCGAGAACGCTAAAACGAGTTTAGTTACTTACGAAAACGCTTACGGTGAGTTAGAGCCTTTTATTAAAGACGGCAATGATATTATTTATCAAGGGTTATCTTCTGGGCTCGCGAAAACACTCGAAAACGCGAAAAACGCGGGCGAAGACCTCGCGAAAAAGCACGGAACAAAGTTCTTTTGCCCTGATTCGAAGGCCGTTTCCGCGATGCATTATATAATCATGAAACGCATTATTAAATGGCGCGACGAGGGCAAAACTTTCGAGGAGCTTACGAAACTCATCGACGAATTCCATACCCATTTAAACGTTGTTTTTACGGTTGAGGACCTCGTTTATTTGCGACGCGGCGGACGAATTTCGGGAGCTACGAAAGTTATGGGAACGCTTCTTAACATAAAACCGCTGATAACTATAAATAAGGAAACAGGCGTTCTCGAAAACTTCGCGAAAACGCAAGGGCGCATAAAATCAATCCAAGCAATCGCCGACTACGCGAAAACCGCCGACCCAGACCATACTGGCGACGCCGTTATAGTCCACGCCGACTGCCTCGCCGACGCCGAACTTCTTAAACAAAAAATCCAAGCTATAAACCCGAAATTAAACCCCGAAATCATCGACATCGGCTACGTTATCGGCACGCATACGGGCCCGGGTGCATTAGGATTCTGTTGGTATAAAAAATAAATATTATAATAAAAATAAATAATTTTATAACTGAACGCTCTTGCTGGCTTGTTTCTTTATTTCTTCGCTCATGTGGGCGTAGTGTTTTCGGGTTGTGTTAACGTCTTTATGCCCTAAAACTTCCGCGACAACATAAATATCTTGAACGGCTTCATAAAGGTTTGTGCCGAACGTGCTTCGAAGTTTATGCGGCGAGATTTTTTTAAGCGGCGAGACGACGCGGGCGTATTTATATATAACGTTTTGAATGGCTCTGGGAAGAAGCCTTTGGTCGCCTCGTTTTGCGCCATTTTCGCTCGTTTTTAGGCTTAAAAATAAAGGTTCCGCGATATTTTTAACGCGCTCCCCTAGATAACTTTTAAGCTCCTCAGCGCAAAAATCCGGCATATACAAAATCGAAACATTTCCGCCCTTTCGCTGAACCCGAAACGAATTATCCTTAAAATTTATGTCGCAGATATTAAGCGCGGCGAGTTCGCTTATGCGGATGCCAGTCGCGAGAAACAAAACGATAATCATCTTATCCCGCGCGCTTGTTTTTATCGTATAACTGCGTTGATGCTCGGTTTGGTCGGCGAGCTCGTCAGGCGCGTCGATAAGTTCGCGGCTCTCATCTTTATCAAGGCGGATGATTTCCTTGTCGTGGATTTTCGGCGCGTCGATTTTTTCCATAACGTTTTTCTCAATCTCGCCGATTTTTAAAAAGTATTTAAATAAATTTTTAAGCGCGGAAACCTTACGCGCAACGCTCCGCTCCGTCATCTTCGATAGAAACGCAAGATAAACCTCTATATCATGAACGCTTAAGCTTTCTAAGTCCTTCGCGGTTTTAATTTCGCGCCCTAAATTTTCTTTCATAAACCCTAAAAACGCGCTAATATCGCTCGCGTAGTTAAGCCGAGTTAGAGGGCTAGTTTTTTGCGAAATCGCGTTTATGAAAACAGCCAAAAACGGCGGATTTTTATCTAAAATTTTCTCCGTTCGGGCGAGTGTTTCGCTGTTGCGCTTTTCGATAAACCCCATATAAAAAATTTAATAAAAAAAAGAAAAAAACACAAATAATAATTTGACTTATAATTTATATCTTATTATATATAATATATAAGGGTGGAGGTTATGCACAAAAGAACCAACCAGTTTTTTTCAGTATTATTCATATTATGCATTTCTTGCGCGCTTTTTTCGGTTGGCGTTAATATTCTCTCCGCCCAACCTAAAAACGATAACCAAACAAGCCTTGTTATAGAAAGCGAACGAACCGCGAAACCAGTTTTCGAAACTTCATCGGGCGACGGCGATACTCCCGCTACCTATACCATTACTTTCGATAAAAATACGAGCGGCGCAACATCAACCCAATACACTCTCGGAACCTCCGCAGTTTCCGCTACACAAGGGCTTCCTATGCCAACGCCTATTATTAAGCCGACGCTTAAAAGCGCGAGCAATGCCGATATTGCTTTCCAAGGTTATTACGACGCTAGGGTTGGTGGAACTAAATATTATGACGAAAACGGTTATTGCGCCCAAGTTTTAGATAATAACGAAACCCTCATAGAACAAGTTTGGGATAAATCCGCGAGCGCAACGCTTTACGCTCATTGGGCGGGAACATACGCGCTCAGTTTCAATAATAACGCTGGGGATGTCTCAACTTTATTGGCCGTCGACGCGCTTTCGAGTATATACGTTATCCGTGGTATTAACCCCATTACGGTTGACGTCAGCGCATTTAACGCAGTTATAACCCATACTTTCCTAGGATTTTGGGATGCATCCACAGCGACAGGCGGAACTCAATATTTTGACGAAGAGGGAACTAGCATCCGAGTTTGGGATAAATCCGTAAACACAACGCTTTACGCAAGATGGCGTCTCAATAATATTACCACGCCAAGTATCGCAACAAACCTCGTTTATAATGGTTTTGATGACCGAGAATTGTTTGTTAATACTGATCTCAATAATAATACCGCTGACGGTTATGAATATACTCCCTACGACAGCACGCCAGATACCGCATACACCGCTACTGGGGCGATTATAGAAAATTCAGTTATAAAATATAAAGACGGTGCGACGGGAAGTTGGGAAACTACCGCGCCAAGGAAAAAAGACGCCGGCTCTTACACAGTTTATATAGCGGCGTTTGTTAATGGTGTAATACAGGAAGGCGAAAACGCGATTGTATCTAAAACAATTACCATCGCGAAAAAAGGTCTAACGGTTATTATAACGAACGACGACAAACCCGCCACCGAACATAAGAACTATAAAACCTATGGGGATGCTGGGTTTACCTTTACTTTTGAAGTTGACGGCACAGTTCGCGACGAGAGCGGCACGACAGTTTATAACGTTGGAACGGGAACGCCGGCTTACAAAGATGCGGACGGCAATGCGTTTATTAATACGACCGCTACCCCAGCCGGAGTTTATGCGATAACGCCTGCGATTGGAACTCTCGTTGCGACATCGAACTATGAGTTTACGACTTTTAATTCCGCGACTTTCACCGTTAACCGAAAGGCAGCAACTCCGTCTACGATTTCGACAACCGAAGCTTCGCCAACACCCGCAGGAACTTACGGCAGCGCATCGTTAACGGTTTCGCCGATAGATGGTGCGACTATAACTGGCAACGGATCTAGCGGCGCAACAAATACAACGGACGCAGGAACTTATACTGTTATTTACACTTTAAACAATAACTATTATTGGAGCGACTTAACCGCGCAATCTGACCCAACGGAAGAACTCACCGCCGCAAGAACACATTATTTTAATGTCGCGAAAAAAGGTCTAACGCTAACGATTAGCGACTCCTCCATGACTTATTGGGCGCCGGCCACCTTACAACCCGTAACTGTTTCCGCGACGGGGCTTACAAATAGCGAAACGGTTTACAGTTTAGGCATAACGAACTCGTCTAGCCAAGTCGTTATAAGCGCGACAAACACGGATGCGGCGGTTAGTCGCCCAGACACAAGTTGGAATTGGAAGATCGGCAATACAACCAACCCAACGACAGCCGAGCTCGCGGCTCTAAATGCTGGCAATTATGACTTAACAATCGTTCAGCAAACGCTCACGAACTACGAGGTTAGCATTACGAAGGGAACTTTTACGGTCAACCCAAAAATGCTTACGAAAGCCGACCTTAGAAACTACGGCGGGTTTCTAGAAGGCGCAGACTATGAAAATGTACCCTATTTTATAAACACCGCCACCAACGACGCCCGAGTTTTTAATACCTTAATATCTAGTTTAGCCACTGGATACATTACCGAAGGCGAAAATTACGGCCGATACGACTTCGGCGATAGCACTAACTATATTGGCTCTTGGCAAATCGCTTATAATAACGGCACCGCTGCAACAAACTTAAAACCTAGGGATGCGAGCGGGACATTTAGTTTGCCAAATACGTCTGATATCAGTACAGCCAACATCGTTAAAGACAGGACGCAAGGATTTTATTTAAAGTTTACGCCAAAAAGCGGTAATACTAACTATACTGCCGGCGTAAATACCGCCTCCGACGACGACGGCGATGGATTTTTCGCGATTGATGTTATTATGAAAAAAGCGAACCTCCCAACTAATTCCGCCGAATACGCGAACTTCCCCGGTTATTCGTTTTGGCTTGGAAATACAAACCCAAAGATAAAAGCAATAAATTTCGGAACGACATATGAAGAGTTGCTCACAATGTTAAATGCGGATGCTGGCGTTTCTACTACTAGCCCTTGGGGCTATGGTAGCCTCCAATCAACAACAAGCGGAATCATAACCTCACCTAATGATCTCTATAACGGGGCATTCCCTCAAAACGTTCAACTCCAATACACGCCAAAAGCCGCCTCTCAGGGCGCTGATAACTTTTATACAAGGGCGCATTATTTCCCTAATAGCAGCGTCATATTAAATACGCCTATAAGCCCCCTCGACGCGGAGGAAGACGAAGAAACTAGTGGTGTTTATCTTTATAATGTAGGCGGGAATGAATATCGCATACCAGCATTAAATGCATCTTATAGTATCAACCTCGGGCAAACGCTTGGCGTAATAAATTCAAGTATCGCTGGTACGAAAAACTCTCCAAACGGTTCATTAAAAGGAACTTTTGCGTTCTCGGCTGAAGATTCCCTAATCGCGCCAACTGCCTCAGGGACTTATTCCGTTATATTTAAGGCTTCGGAATTCGGCAATGATACAGCTAATAAAAAATATTTTAGGGACGCCGAAATTCCTATCCAAGTTAATGTTATAGGCGGCTCTACCCAAGACCAAACGACTTTACCAACCGCTACTGCTGTCGCGGGTCAAACCGTTGCGGACGTCGAACTTCGGTTAGGCGGCGGGGCTGCTACGGGTTGGGCAATCGTCTACGGGCAAACTGCCGTTGGATATACCGAAGAAACGCTTGTCGAGATGGTAGATAATGGCATAATCTACTTAACTTATAATGGGCAAACCAAACAAGATAACAGTTATTATCAAATTACTATAACAATTCGCGATGCGGGCGACCCCGACCCTGACGTTCCAATCGTCGACCCTAATCCACCACAAGACCCTCTTCCAAATGGCGGGATATCTACACCAACTAAAATTTGGATAGCGCTCGGCGTTATGCTTTTATTGCTCTTCGCGTTGCTCGCAATTCGCAAATCAAGAAAACGCAAGGCAGCGGTTCAATAAAAATTTTAAAAAAGGAGTAAAGCTCCTTTTTTTTATGTCGTTTTTATATCTCGACGCGGTTGGTTATCGCGACGCCGAGCGTTATGCCGTCCGCGTATTCGAGGTTTGTTCCGAGTGAAAGCCCCGTCGCGAGGCGGGTCACTAAAACACCCGCGGGTTTTAGGAGGCTCGCGATATAACTCGCCGTCGCCTCACCCTCAACGTCGGGGTTCGTCGCTATTATAACTTCGCGTATCTTCTCGTCGCGCACGCGCAAGACTAGGCTCTTTAAGTTTATATCGTTCGGGCCTTTTTTATCGAGCGGGCTAATTACGCCGTGAAGAACATGATACGTTCCCGAAAATGCCCCGCTTTTTTCGAGGCTGATTATATCGCGCGGGTCTTTAACGACGCAAATAACGTCGCTTTTCCGCGTTTCGCAAATTCGGCAAAGTTCGCCTTCGCAAAAATTCCCGCATTTCGCGCAAAGCTTAACGTTTCGCTTAACGTCTAAAATCGATTGCGCAAACTCCTTCGCGAAGGCCTCATCTTTTTCGATAATTTTATAGGCGCAACGTTCCGCCATCTTATAACCGATGCCGGAAAGTTTCGTAAAACAATTTATAAGGGTGTTTATCGTTTTTAGGTTATCCACGACCTTATTATATCGAAATTTAAAGCCGCTAGCAAGCGAAAAACCCCGCACGCATAAACCTTAATATGTGGGGAATCGCGTTCCTTTTTGTTGGGAGCATAATCGGCGCAGGGTTCGCAACGGGCGCGGAGATTTTAGCGTTTTTCGGCGGGCTTGATTTTCCGCCGCTTTTAATCGGGGCGTTTGTCGTTTTAACGCAATTTGCGGTCATGTTCCTAATCCTAAACCGCGCCTCAAAGCAAACCCAAAAATCCACGCGGTTCACAAAATTCAAAAAAGTCTACGAACTCGCGCTTTATTTTATCCTCTTTACGGCAATGACGGCAGGAATCTCGAAACTTTTCGGCGCGATAGCGGGCGCAATAAGCCTTTGCGTTAGCCTTTTCATCGTTTTTTTAGGGTTTAATAAGATGGTCGTCATTAACCGATATTTAGTTTTATTTGTATCGACGGTTTTATTTATAATAAATATAGTATTTTTAAATAGCGGCTCGTTTGAGATAGGAAACGCCGTTAGCGCACCTTCCGCGATCTTTTGGGCATTTCTTTATTCGGGGTTGAATTGTTGCATGATGGATTCAATCGTTAAAACCGCGCTAAAAACGAAAACTCGGCGAGAGGTTATTTTAGCGTCAATAATTTCGAGCCTTATCGTCGGCGTTTTTACCTTTTTAATCCTAAATTCAATAAGAACGAACGCTATCTCCTCCGCAGTTCCCATGCTCGAGATAAGCAAAAACCCGATAACGCTCGTCGCAGTTTTGGGTTGCATAATAACTAGCCAATTCTCGTCGCTATTTTCGATAAAGGAAACGCTCCCAGCGCGGTTCAGCGGGGTTTACTTCGTCGCGCTAGTTTGTGCGCTTTGTTTCGCGATGAGTTTCATCGGTTTTTCGAACATAATCTCGTTTTTCTATCCAATAATCGGCGGCATAACAGTCATAACTTTAAGCATTTTTTACATTAGAAATTACAGCGATAATGCTATCGAGCCTAAATAGCGCGCTCCGCGCTGTTCCGCGAGTTCAAGATAAATTCACGGTTTTTATGTGTTTTTTTATAACGCGTTTTATTTAAAAGGTGATAACTTAAAAAGGTGTTCGTCAAAATTTGCCAAATTAAGCGCAAAAACGACAAAAAACTTTAAAAATATTTATTTAATTTAAATCAAGGAGATATTATGATTATAAAGAAAAATAACGAGGATATAACGAGCCTACTTAGCGGTTGCGAGATTTTTTTAACAATCGCCGGCAACGATTTTAGGCTTGTTCCGGTGGTAAACGAAACTAAAAACCTCGAAACCGCGAGCGCAGGAACCGAAAACATCGAAACGAAATTTTGCGATTTCGAAAGCGCGCCCTCCATCGCCGCCGCCGAATTTTCACCAATCGCCAAAGTTGCGCTCTCCGCGCCTGCCGCCCAAGCCGCTGAGCCCGATCCAGCGCACAACCGCGATATAAGCAACGTTTTACTTATGCTGAATATTCCTCCGCATATCAAGGGTTATTCGTTTATGCGCGAAGCCATTTTTCGAACAATCCAAAACCCGAAAATCATAACGCGCATAACGAAGGAACTCTACCCTAATATCGCCGACCGTTTCGAAACGACGGCGAGTAAGGTCGAGCGCGCGATTCGGCACGCGATTGAGGTTTGTTGGCAAAGGTCAAAAATCGAAACGATAAACCAAGTTTTCGGTGTTAGGCAATTCTCGATTCACGACAAGCCTACGAACGGCGAGTTTATTGCGCTCGTCGCAGACAAGTTATTATTAGACGGCATAAAAATCGCGTAAGTTTTTGCGTAAATTTAAAAATAGCCGCGCCGAAAATCTAGCGCGGTTTGAGCGTTATGTCATAGATTTAATTGGTTTCGCCGAGTGCCTCGCGTATCGCAACGGAGAGTTGGTCGGGGCAACTTGCGCCCGAGGGTTGGCATCTCGTTCCCGCGAGTTTTTCCGCGACTTCGCGCGCGTTTTGCCCTTCGCAAAGCCTCGAAAGCCCAATTGAATTGCCTGCGCAACCGCCGAAAAAGCGAACGTTATGTAAGTTCCCTTCGTCGTCGATTTCGAGGTCGATTTGGCGGCTGCAAACGCCTTTTGTTTTATAAGAATGTTTCATTTGTTTTTCTCCTATTTTATTTTTCGAGATTTTTTAGAGCTTAACGAGCATTATTTACTTTTCGGGATTTTCTTCGGGCTCGACAAGCGTTCCCCAAATCGTTTCGAAAATTTGCGGGGCTTTTTGTTTCCAAAGTCCGCCCGCGCGAACGGCGTCGGTTCGTGTCGGCACTTTAACCGAAACTTCGAGTAAGTTATATTTAACGCCCTCTTTAATAAACATATCAACCGTCCAAGTCCCGTCGCGGTTTTGGCTCAGGTCATAGCGGTATTCTTGGTTTTTTCGGAAACGCACCTTGTTTTCCTTAATATAGGCTAAAACTTCCTCGCGCAAACTAGCCGGAATCTTTAAATAGAGTTCGGTCAGGCACTCGCGCCCTTCCCTAGTTAGTTGATAAGCGGGCTCCGCGCCGTGGGCATCGCAATAGATGAACCCTGCGTCTTGGAGTTTCGCGAACGACTCGCGATAATACATATACGGCATCCAATTATTCGACATAATAATCTCGGACAGCGTCGAATCCGTTAGGGCAATATCCATTTTCTCGAAAATAAACAAAATTAAAAGCTTGCGCACCATTTCGTCCGCGACAAACCCCGTTTCAGTCCGTGCTTTTTCCATTCCGACTCATTATAACCGAAAAATTTCCGCTTGGCAAGCGGGCGGCCGAGAATTAAAATATAAATTATGAGATATAAAGTTTTAAAAGAACAATTCATTTCGCGGGATTGCATGGTTTGCGGCAATCATAATCGGCTCAGCCTTAGGGCGCGGTTTTTCGAATGCGAGGACGCGCAGGGCGAGAAGGTTTTAATAACTGTCGCGAAACCGAAATGGAACCACCAATCCTATCCCGACCGAATGCACGGCGGAGTTGTTTCGGCTATCCTCGACGAGAGCATCGGGCGCGCGGTTCAAATGACCCACCCCGAAATTTGGGGCGTTACGATTGACTTAACCGTTAAATTCAGGAGCGCAACCCCGCTATCGAAGAAACTTTTCGTTAAATCTAAGATAACCGAAGTCGGCTCGCGCGCGTTTCTTGGCGAAGGCGAACTTTTCGTTAAAGGCGGCGAGAAGCCTCTAGCTACCGCAAGCGGTCGGTTCTTTTTAATCCCGGATACGAAACTAGATAGCGTCGGCATGGGTTGCCTCGATGAAGAAAATTGGCACCCAAGCGGGCTTAAATTACCGAAATATATCGAGTTTTAAATCCCTATTTTATCTTTATATACCGCGCCCTTTTAAAGTTATAACTCGAAAGAGCGCGGTCTAGGCTGTCGTTGTCGTGGGCGCAAATGAAGATTTCGTCGGCGGAAATATCGCTAACTATTAAAGTATGCGCGAAAAAGTTGCCGTCGAATGAGAGTTGGATAACGTCGCCGACCGAGAGTTCGTCGCGCTCGACGAAAACGCCGCGCCCTGACTTATTTATGTAGTTATAAAAGAATTCAACGCCCGTCCAACTCGCCGACTTATCATAACCGTTTTCATAATACCAACCATAAAGCCCGCGCGTTTGTTTCATTCCGCCGGCGAATAAGCATTGGCTAACAAAATTCGTGCAATCCCCGCCGAGTTTCGCAAAATCTAAGTATTTCGGGTTGCGGCGCATCGCCCAAGTTCGCGCGTAGGCGACAGCGGCAGCGCGGTTATATTGTTCCATACCTCATTATATTAGCATCTTAATTTTTGTGTCAGCCGCGTGCGTCCCAAGAAAATTCTCGATATCGCGCTCGTATAAAATAATGTCATCGAGTATAAACTTCGCGTTAAAATTATTCGGGATAAGCTTATAAATCTCGAAAAGCGTATATGCCTCATTTATGACGAACTCCCTAACTTGCGAATTTTTATTTTTATTAAACGCAGGAATAAAGTTCGGTTTTTTGCTGTCGATAAGGATTGATAAAAATAAGAAAGTTAAAAAAATCGAGATGGAATAGTTTAAAAAGATAAAAATTAAAATCATTGCGCCGATAATCCCTAGCGAAAAGAATTTTAATCCTTTCTCAAAACCCTTGCGTTCGCTAAAAAGCTCATTAAGAATTTTTCCGCCGTCAAAACCATAAATCGGTAAAAGGTTCAAAACCGCTGGGAAAAGGTTCGCGTAAATCATGAACTCTACCCCGCTAAAAAGGCTCGGCGCAAACCAAAGCACGCTCGAAAATAGGATTATAGCGACGGCGTTCGCGAGCGGGCCCGCTAATAAAACCGCAATTTTCTTATCGCGCGATAAAAACGAGCAATCGATATTAAGCGCGCAACCAAACGGCAAAATCGCGAGCCGCTCTACGTAAAGGTTATATCGCCGCGCAGCAGCCGCGTGGGCAAGTTCGTGTAAGATAACCGCAAAAAGCATCGCGCAAATGATTTGCCCCGCGCCCGCGACAAACGACGCGACAATAACGACGATAAACAGCGGATGAACAAAGAACTTCATATCAAGATTTATGATTTTCGGCTTGTTATTATTTCATATATAGGCTAGACTTATCTAATATGGCAAAAGCTTGGTATAAAATCGATAACGCGGGGATAATTTATCCGCTAACGTTCAAAAAAAACGACACTTCGTTTTTCCGCTTGTCCGCCGTTTTGAAAAAGGACGTTAACCCCGAAATTTTATTAAAAGCGACTGGGGCCGCGCTAATTCGGTTCCCAATGTTTAAAGTTAAAATGAAGTCGGGCTTTTTTTGGCCGTATCTCGAAGAAAACGACGCCGAAATCAAGATAACGAAGGAAAGCCCCTATCTCCATTCCCTCCATTTCCGCCGCGAGCAAAACGGCTATCTTTTTTCGGTTATGCACTACGGAAAACGCGTTTCGGCGCAATTCTTCCACGGGCTTTGCGACGGGCACGGCGGTTTAGAGTTCTTTAAAACAGTTCTTTATTATTATTTTACCTTGTCGGGCGAAAAAATTTCGAATAACGGCGAGATTTTAACGAACGAAGTTGAGAGGCTTTTCGAGGACGATAAGGATAACTTCTTTTTAAATTATAATAAGAAGGTTTCCGCTCAGCTCGCCGACGAAAAGGCGTTTCGGCTTAAAGGAAATTTTTATAAAAACGGTTTCCAATCCATTTTCGAGGCGACTTGCGACGAGGCAAGCCTTAAAGCGGCGGCGAAAAAATACGACGCAACCGTCGGTCTTTATCTTTCCGCCCTTTTAGTTTATCATACTTATTTACTCTTTTATAAGGATAGGTTCGCGAAAAAACAATTCCCAATCCGCCTTTTCTTACCCGTTGACCTTAGAAAATATTTCGATTCGAAAACGCTCCGCAATTTCTCGCTCTTTATAAGAACAACCCACCGTTTCGAAACTGCGCTAACCTTCGAGGACGTAATCGAAGAACTTCGCGGGCAATTCACGGAAGAATTATCAAAAGAAAAACTCGAAGCCCGAATTAAACAAAATATCGGCTTCCAAACGATTTTACCGGTTCGATTATTGCCGCTCGCGCTTAAAAAATTCATCGTAAAAATCGCGTTTAAGTTTATAAACAGCAACGCATCGACGATAACCCTCTCAAACTTAGGAAAAATTTCGCTACCGAAAGAGTTCAACGACCTAGTAGAAAAGTTAGAGTTTACGATTCCAGCTTGTAAGGTTGCGCCGATTGTTGCATCGTCGGCTTGCTTTAACGGAAAAGTTACGATAACGCTCACTAGCATCTACATAAGCCGCGCGTTCCAAAAGCAAGTCTTTAACCAACTTCGAAACGACGGCGTTTCGTTTTATATCGAATCTAATGACGTGGAGGCGGGGTTATGAAACATTGCGATAATTGTCAAATGGACGTTAATACGGGGCGCGTTTCTTGCCCGCTTTGTAAGGCGATTTTAAAGCAAAACGCCGAAGATACCGACGCTATTTTAGCGCCTATGCCACCCGTTTTGTCGAAAAGCCGCGAAATGAATCCGCTAACGAAATGGCTTCTTTTGCTCTCGTTTTTTATCGTCGGCGGAAGCGTTTTAGTGAATCTCTTCTTTTGGGACGAGGTCGGGATAAATGGACTTTGGAGCCTCGCTGTTTTTCTTATCGTTGAACTTGCTTGGTGGGTTAGTTACGGGTGCGTTTATTATTATCGCCATTTCGGGGCGAACTTTGCGGTCGTTTTGTTGCTCCTAGGTGGACTTTCCGCGACGCTCGAATATCTCGTTTGCTTTAACGCTTTTGATAACTTATTTATAACGCTTAAATTTGTTGTGCCTGCGCTTTTTGTCGTTTACGCGCTAACGCTCGCGCTCCGCAGTTTCGTTAACCATAAACATTACGGGACGGATTGCGCCTTTATAATCGTCAGCGCGCTCTTATATCTCGCATATATGGCAACCTTTTTAGCGATAGACCTCTTTAACAAAGTCGATACATATTGCCTTATTTTCTCTGGGTTTGCTTGCGGTTTAGTTGTTCTCGGGTTGTTTGTTATCGCGCCTAAACAAACTATTCGCGAGCTTAAAAAAGCGTTCTTTATATAAAATTTGCGGAGGCTAGGAACGAATGAAGATAAAAATAATTACTTTGGGTTGTAAAGTTAACCAATATGAAAGCGAAAAGATTAAAGAAAACTTAATTAAAAATAATTTCGAGATAACGAACGACACCTCCGCTGCGGACGCCGTTTTAATAAATTCTTGCGCGGTAACTAACATGGCAATAAAGAAAGTTAGATATGACATTTCGCTCTCTCGGCGCAAAAACGCGGGCGCAAAAATCTTCGTTTTGGGTTGCGGCGCGGACGAGATTTCGAAAAATAGTTCGCTTGGGCAGGTAGTCGTTCTTAATAAAGAAAACGCGGATAAATTGCTAAACTTATTAACCGAGATGCGTTTAAATGCCCAAAATCGAGCCGTAGCGACGCCGCAGGGCAAATTTGAGCAAAATCACACGCGCAACAGATACTTCATTAAGGTGCAAGATGGATGCAATAATTTCTGCTCTTATTGCATAGTTCCGTTCGCGCGCGGACGCGAAAAAAGCGTTCCCATCGCCGACGTTTTAACCGAGATTTCCGCGCTTCCCGAAACTATAAAAGAGGTCGTTTTAACGGGCATAAACCTCTCGAATTATGGGTTAGATATCGGTTCGAGCCTCGCCGAACTTTGCGCGGAGGTTGATAAATTAGGGCGTAAGTTCCGCCTATCAAGCCTCGAACAACATATCATAACACCAAAATTTTTATCCGAGCTAACGCGTCTCAAAAATTTTCAGCCGAGTTTTCATCTTTGCCTTCAAAGCGGCAGCGACAAAACCTTACGCGAAATGAACAGGCACTACACCGCCGCCGAGTTTATCGCGAAAACTAAACTCATCCGCGAGGCGTTTAAAAACGCGACGATTTCGACAGATATAATTGTCGGCTTTCCGACCGAAACCGACGCGGATTTTCGCGAAACCTTAGCGGTCGCCGAAAAAGTTAAGTTCGCGCATATCCATATCTTCCCCTATTCCGTCCGTTCGGGGACTGTTGCGGAAAAATTTAAACAACTTACCCCTAGCGTTATAACCGCGCGCGTCCGCGAATTAACCGAAATTGCCAACAAAATCGAAACCGAAATCTTAAGCGCGCACGTCGGCAAGACTTTAACTTGCCTCATCGAAAATAAAAACCAAAGCGGCTATATAGGAACCAGCGCGGAAAATTTCGACGTTATTATTAAAAGCGAAACTCCGCTCGAACTCGATTTTTATGCGGCGAAAATAATCGGCGTTTCGTGGAAAAAGTTAATCGGCGAGGTAAAAAATGCTTAAAATTCAAACCCTATCTAGCGGCAGCAAAGGCAACATAACCTATATTTCGAGCGGCGAAACCTCAATTTTAGTCGACGTTGGGCTTTGTTTAAAGTCGACATTAAAACGGCTCGCCGACGCCGGCATCGACCCGAAATCCATCTCCGCAATTTTAGTAACCCACGAACATAGCGACCACATCTCCGGCATCGCGAACTTTATTAAAAAATATAAACCCGCGCTGTTCGTTCATAAAAAAGCCCGCAAGCATTTCCTCCATAAAATCGGCGAAGTTAACGCCGAGAACGTTTTCGAATTTAATGAACCCTTTACGATTGGCGATATTTTAATAGATTTTTTCGACGTTCCGCACGACAGCAAATTTTGTTTCGGCTATACCTTCCAAAACGGCGACTCAAAAGTCGGCGTTCTAACCGACTGCGGGCATTTCCGCGACGAATTTTACGATAAACTTTTCGGTTGCTACGTTTTAGTTATCGAAAGCAACCATTGCCCCGACAAACTCGCGCGCAATATGAACTATCCGATCTCGCTAAAACGCCGAATTACCGGACTTTATGGGCATCTCTCGAACGCAGTTTGCGCGGACGCGATTGCGAAACTCTTCGGGCTCGGCGTTCGGCAGTTCGTCCTCGCGCATTTAAGCGCGGAAAATAACTCGCCCTCCCTCGCCTACTCCCAAATAAAATTAAGCCTCGCCGCGAAAAACCTCATAATCGAAGGCGACGACGCCGACCTCTTCATCGATATCGCCCCCCAACACGAAATCGGCACGCTATTTGAAATCGAATAAAAACCGCGTTCAATCCGCGGCTCTTAAATTTATATTGAGTTTTACTATAACAATGTTGCGCGGTCTTCCGGGATTAGATAATCGAGTTCAATAACGGATCTTATATATTTGCGCGCGTGTTCGATAGTCCAAAATTCGTTGGTTTCGCCCCAAAGGCTCCAAACAAGGTTTTGGCAAACGAAATTCGTTAGATCAGCGTTATTTAGATAGTTTAAGACTTTAAGGAAGGTTTGGCGCAAGTCGCCATGGCTCAAAAACATAACGTCAGGAACGTTAAAGAGTAAGCATTCGATAAAATATCCGCGCGCGATATCGTTCGGCGAAACTTCGAACTCGCGCTTATCCATCGCATAAAGCGTTTTAAACGCGCGAACCATCTTCTTGAAGTTTCCGTTCGTTCGTTTATCTTTTTGGTCGCCGTTATTTTGATGCAATTTAGGGAAAGTCGCGAAATTCGCGCCAACTTCATAGTCCGCAACTAAAACGCCCTCGTTTTTTTGCCTGTTGTCGTCCTCGAAACTAAAACTAAACGCCGGCATAACCTCGACGATATGTTTTAACTTGCCGTGCGGCTCAATCGTAATTCGCGTTGCCTCTTGGTGCGCCTTATTATCCGTTTCGTTTTGGATTGCCGTAAAAAGCAACTCGCGGAACTGGTCAACGCCGAACTTAACCGGCAAGTCGATAAAATAGTTCGCGAAAACGTCGTATCCTTCGCGCGTTGTTGTTCGCGGATTAAACTCGCTGGTTTCCTTAACTTCGACGATAACCTCGATTTTAGATTGGAAAAAGATATTCGTCTTATTCGCGTAAGAACCATGAAGATAAATATCGACGTCGTCCGCCTCGATTTCCGGAACGGCATCAACAACGCTCAAAACCGCGCGCCGAAGCAGCGGCAAAATCTCCTTATAGTCCGCCTTAACAGATTTCGCGTCGATAACCTTGGCTGCCTCTTCTAAAAGTTCATTTGCAATCATTTAAAACCCCCAAAATATATATAATTTTCTATACCATAAAGAAAAATCGTTTGTCCAACGATTTTCGCGAGTAAGATTAAAGACTTATGCCGACTGGTTGCAAGGTATCGGCTGGTTGGATTACTTGCGGCTCAAGACTTGATTTAAGCCCTGTTGTGGTTATCTCTTTGGTGGTTTTCTTACGCGCTGGCGCTATAGTCCCATACTCCTCTTGCCATTTTTTCATCATATAAAATTCCAAGCCCTCTTGCCTGAGTTTTTTCTGCGTAGTTTCCTTGAGCGCAAGCTTTTTAACGACTTCCATTATAAAAGGCTCTTTATAAATAGGTCTTCGCAGTTCCTCGCCTTTATCTCGTTTTAATTTATAGGCTTCCCAATCTTCCCACGAACTAATGACCGGCCTTGCCGAATGTTTGTCAAGGCATTGCCCAATAATAGTATTATTTAAAATATGATATTTTTTTCTAAGTCCCCTATACCCTAATTTTAAAAAGACCGCCGCTATCTCTTTTTCACAATCCTCACTAAAATTAAATTTATATTTCGAATAATCAACCTCTCCCACATGCTCTTTTAACCACTTTTCTAACATCGCTAATGATTCAACCCAGACATCTTCGGTCACCCTTTTACGCCCATTTGCCCACCCCACTAACATCGCCGGAGGGACTCCATAAGTCTCATAAATTTTAGCACGGCTCATGCCTTCTTCTTTCCAAAGCCCCACAAGTTCCGCTTTAAGTTCCTTAGTATACTTAACATCGACTTCGCTCCGCAAGAGTTCCCAACCTTCACTTTCTTTAAATGCTTTCAACTCATCGAGAGTCCTCATAATAAGCTTCTTTTTGGTTTTGACTACTGGTTTAACTTTTTTCAACCTCTCTGGCGGCTCGGTGTTTATCTTAATCTTCTCGAATAGCTGATCAAGAACTTTCGGTTTTCCCGCCGCTTCAAGTTTTTTGTCTTCTTCAATCAACCTAAGAACCTCAGCCCCGAATTCTTCTTGCCATTTTTCGATTGTAGCGTAACCAAATCCCCATTTGACGCTCAAATTCGGTTTCGTAAACTTCCCAAGTTCAAGCGCCGCAACAACACCCATTCTAAAATCCTCTGTATACTCAGCATCTTGCCGCTCCTCGCCCTTGGCTCGTTTTATTTTAAGGGCTTTTAGATCCTCAAACGAACCAACAACAGGTTTTGGTAAAAACTCAGCAATACAGGCCCCAATAAACGCTCTACTTAAACCCTGCTTTTCAAGTCCTGGATAACCTATTTTTTTATATTCCTCCGCTATTTCTTTCTTACAATCAATAGTATAATCAAATTGATTTCTCAAGTAATCGCCACTAGCGTAAAACTCTTTCCACATCGCCAACGATTCAATTCTAACCCTGCTGCTTGGTCCTTCTTTATTCCACCTTTCTTTGTTTGCCCTTTGTGTTTCAATCCTTTCTTTGTTTGCCCTTTTTGCTTCCGCCCTTTCTTTTTCGGCCCTTTTTTCCGCCCTCTTTTCTGCCCTCTCCTGCCTTGCCCTTTCTTTTTCGACCCTTTCTTTTCTTCTGTTTGCTATTCTCTCCGCCCTTTCTTTTTCTTCATTTCTCCTTTGTTCCGCCCTTTCCGACCTTACTTTCTCTTTTTCTACTCTTTCTTTTTCTTTGTTTGCTCTTTTTTCTGCCCTTTCTTGCCTTGCCTTTTCTGTTTCTGCTCTTTTTTTCCTTGCGTTTTCTGTTTCAGACCTTTCTATTTCTCTGTTTATCCGTTCTATTATCCTTGCTCTTTCTATCATTCTATCTGACCCCACACGCTCACTCTCTACCCTTTCTCTTGCCGCGCGCGATTTCTCTTCAGCCTTTTCTACTAATTTTTTCATCCGTTCTCTTTCCGCTTCACTCTCTACGAATACAAATTTCTTTAATTTTGCCATACCCTATTATAAAATATATTATAATAAAAATCAAGATTTTTGCGAAATTTGTTAAAAATTAGTGAAAAAGTGAAAAATTGAAAGAGTGAAAAGTCGTAAAAAATAAAGCCTTGCGGCTTTATATTTTTACTGGGCTTGTCCCCAAAATTGCCCCGAGATTTCATTACAAACGAACGAAAGAGATTACTCATGTAAAGTTTATTTGTGGCACACGAAAGAGTTTGTTTAGTGCTGCTATGTTCCCATCCTGACACGGTTCGCAAAACTTCCATTGCACAAGTCCTTACAGTCAACGCAATCGCCTAACGCCGATTATAGTAAAATTCGGCACGCTTGTTGGGTCTTCGGCCTTGGTTAGCGCACAAGTTATAAGGCATCGCTAATGCCCCACCTAGACAAGCGTTTAAATTATAACCTAAATTTTGCGCTTTGACAAGTGGAAAGATAACGGGATATAATAAACATTATGAAATTCACACAAACCTTAATTCCAACGCTAAAAGAAGTTCCTGCTGATTGCGATAAAGATAACATCGCGCAAATTTTAATGACCCGAAGCGGAATGATTAAAAAAATGTTCTCGGGGTTTTATACCGCCCTGCCGCTTTATAATATTTTGCGCGACAAAATCGAAAACGAAATCCGCCTCGCTATGCGCGAAGTCGGATGTTTTGAGGTTAAGTTCCCAGTCATCGCAACGAAAGAAAGTTTCGAAGAAAGCGGGCGTTGGGAAAAGTTTGGCGGCGAGATGTTTAGGACAGCCGACCGAACCGAGCATATTCTTTGTTTATCGCCAACAAACGAAGAGGCAAGTTGCGCGGTTGCGAAAGCGTTTTTAACGAGTTATACGCAACTGCCGTTTTGTATGTTCCAAATCCAAAAGAAATACCGCGACGAAATTCGCCCGCGCGGAGGTTTAATGCGCGCGCGCGAGTTTTCTATGAAAGACGCGTATAGTTTTCATCTAACCGATAAAGATTTAGACGGCTTTTATAATGAAATGCGAGGCGCTTACGTTAAACTCTTTAAAAAACTCGGGTTTAAGGCGATTCCTGTTTCTGCGGACAACGGAAGTATGGGCGGAAGCGCGAGCGAAGAGTTTATGGTCGAGAGCCCTTCGGGGAGCGACGAGATTTTCGTTTGCGATAGTTGCGGGTTTGGCGCGAACAGCGAGGTTTTCGCAGGCGAGGTTTGCCCGAAATGCGGCGCTGGGCTTCGAAAAGTTAAGGCGTTTGAGGTCGGTCATATCTTTAAACTCGGCGATTATTATACGAAAAAGCTCGGGATAACTTGCGCCGCGCAATCGGGAGAGCAAAAAACCTTAACTATGGGTTGTTATGGGATTGGCGTCGACCGCGTCATCAGCGCGATTATAGAAACCTTTAATGACGAGAACGGAATCGCTTATCCTGCGCCGCTCGCGCCTATAACCTTTAACTTAATAACCGCGAATATGAAGGACGAGGCACAAGTTAAGGCGAGCGAACTTCTCTATAACGAACTTAAACACTTCCCTGTAGAGGTTCTTTGGGACAACCGCGACGTTTCTATCGGCGCAAAGTTTAAGGACAGCGACCTTATCGGCGTTCCTTATCGAATTATTGTCGGGAAATCGCTAGCGCAAGGCGAAGTTGAGTTCTCGTCGCGCGACGGAAAAGTTAAAACGAACTTAAAAATCGAGAACGCACTTAAAGAAATACTAATGAAACTTTTAGGAGGGCAACTTTAATTATGAGTGATATGAATTTAGACAAACTTTTATTCGATAGGTATTTTGAGGATTTTTCGAAATACAACGCGAGCGACCTCGTTTCGCTTTTAAATGTTAAGTCGAAAACTATTGTTCCTGAACTTACCGAAAAATTATTCGAAAAGAAATTGAATATTAAACTCGGCATCGATTCGACGGGCGCCGACCTTCATATCGGGCATCTTTGCCCAATCTTTATTCTTAATCTGTTAGTTAAATTCGGGCATAACGTTTCGCTCGTAATAGGCGATTTCACTGCAAAAATCGGCGACCCTAGCGGCCGCAATACAGAACGCGAGGTCATAACCGACGAAAAAATCGCGGAAAACTTTAAAACTTGGAGTTTCCAAATCGCGCCGTACCTCGACCTTACGAAAATAGGTTTGCGCCAAAACAGCGAATGGCTCGCGGGAATAACTTCGAGCGAACTTTTCGGTTTATTCGGGAAAATGAACCTCGCGACGATGCTGCAACGCGAAGACTTCCGAAAGCGCCTCGAAACCGGCGGGATAACTTTCGCTGAAGTCGCTTACGCGAGCCTTATGGGGCTGGATTCCGTTGCGCTTAAAACGGACATCGAAATCGGCGGCGTCGACCAACTTTTAAACCTTATGCAATGCCGCGAAGTTCAAAAAATCTACGGCATGAAACCCGAAACGGCGTATACTGTTCCGATTTTGGAGGGGACTGACGGCTCTGGGCGCAAGATGAGCAAGAGCTTTAATAACTATATCGCGGTTAATTCAGATACCGACGATATGTTCGGTAAGTTTATGAGTATCCCGGATAATTTAATCATGCAATATGTTAAATCTTTCGGTTATCTTTTCGAATCCGAACTTAAAGAGCTCGAAAAGTTTATCGCCGAAAACCCGATGGAGGCTAAAAAGCAACTCGCGACCTATTTCGTTTCGATTAAAGGTAAAGACCTTAGCGTTGGAAAAGCCGCGCGCGAGCGATTTGAGGCGAAGTTCAGCAAGAAAAACATCACCGACGACGATTATTTCGTTATTAAAGTGGCTTCCGGAACGCCGATTATCGATGCGCTCTACGCTAGCGGTAAATACGATTCAAAAAGCGCGATAAAACGCTTAATTTCCGGAAACGGCGTTAAAAACCTAACCGAATACGGCGAAGAAATCATCCGCGCAGAACTCATCATAACAAAACCCCTCAAACTCAAAGCGGGCAGGTTAAATTTCTTTAAGATTGAGTTAATTTAATATTTCGAATGACGCGTATGCCAGCGAGAGCATTTTTTCGCAAGTTTCAAACTTAACTTTTATAATGTTAGTGCCGATTATATCGAGAATAACACCCTCGCCGAAAGAAGAATGTTTAATTTTTGTTCCAACCGAAACGTTAAGGCTCTCGGCGGTGTCGGTTTTTGCGGTAAATTTCGGCTCGTCGTCGGTTATTTTCGGTGCGTTAAAACTCGAACCCATGAAGTCGTTAGGTTTAGGTTTTTTAGCGAACCGCCCGAAGCCGCCGCCGCCGAAACCGCCGCCGAAACCGCCGCCGAACCGCGAATATGAGCCCCCATATAACCCGAACTCGTCCTCGATTTCCTCCGCTTCGAGGTTCATTTCCTCGATGAACTCGCTAGGCGTCGTCGACTTATCAAACGACTTATCCTTCCCATACATAAACCGCGAGCGCGCCGTCGAAAGGTTAAGCGTTCTCATAGCGCGCGTTATCGCGACGTATAAAAGCCGCCGCTCCTCCTCCATATCCTTATCATCGTTTTTCGCGCGCGAAAGCGGAAAAATCCCGTCCTCTAACCCAACGATATAAACGCATTTAAACTCTAAGCCCTTCGCGCTATGAACGGTTGAGATAACTACTTTATTTTTTGCGTCAATGCCGTCGTCGCCGGAAGCTAACGAAACGGTTTGGAGAAATTCGGCGAGCGTCGCGGTTTTGACCTGCTCTTTTTTAACTTGGTCATAAAAATCTTTTATCGACTTCGAAAGTTGCCCAAGGTTTTGGAGGCGTTCGTAGTTTTCCTCGTTTTTCTCGGCGTCGTAATGTTTATCAAGCCCGATAATTTCTATAAACCTCTCAGCAAAAGTTAAAAGCCCGTCCTCGTCTAGGACTTTTTTCATATCGTCGATAACTTTTAGGTAGTCCGCGATACCTTTAGTTTGCTTTGCGCCTAAATCGCCATTCGTCCAAGCATTTTTTAAAACATCGAAAAGCGGTTTGCCGCTCTCGCGCGAAGTTTCTTGTAATTTTTCAAAACTAGCCTCGCCAACGCCGCGCCGCGGAACGTTTATCGTATTCCCAATCGCAACCTCGTCGCTCGGGTTCGCGATAACGCGGAAATAATCCAGCGCAAGTTTAATTTCTGCGCGCTCATAAAACTTAAAACCGCCCCAAACGACATAATCTATGCCGTATTTGCGGAGCGCCTCCTCGAAGTTGCGCGAAAGGGCGTTTATCCGCATGAGTATCGCGCAATCGCCATAATCGCCGCCATCCCGAACATATCGCTTAATCTCGCTGACGATTTTATCCGCCTCCGCGCGTTCGCTCGGATAACTTTTTAGCGAAACGACGCCGTCGGGAAGTTTCGAAAATAAAACTTTACCTAAGCGATTCTTATTAAAGTCAACGAGCCTACTGCTAAGCGAAACGATATTCGCAGACGAGCGGAAGTTTTCTTCAAGTTTATAAATTCGCGCCTCGGGGAAATCTTTTTGAACCTTATTTATGTTGCTTGCATCCGCGCCGCGCCAAGTATAGATACACTGGTCCTCATCGCCGACGATCATAAGGTTCCTATGAACGGAAACGAGGCGCTTAACGATTTCGTATTGGATTGCGTTCGTATCTTGGAACTCGTCGACGAGGATATATTTAAAACCACTCGCTAATTTTTCGCGAACGAGCTCGCATTTATCTAAAAGTTCAAGCGCGCGAACTAATAAATCGTCGAAATCCAGCGCATTGGCTTTTTTAAGCCGACTTTCGTATTCGCTCATAATGCTAAAAATCTTGTCGCTGTTATGAAGATGCGCAATCTCGCCCGCGTAATAATCGAGAGCGAACCCTTGGTTCTTCATGTTCGAGATATGCCAAGAAACGCCCTTTAAAAACTGCTTGTCTTTTTCCGTTTCTGTTTCGACGTCGGCGTCGGCGGTTTTGTTTATCTCTCGCAAAACTCGCATTTGGTCGGCGTCGCTATAAATCGAAAAATCCGTCGTATAGTTATAGCCTAACGCCTCGTTGAGTTTCGTTATATTTCGGCGAAGAAGGCGCGCGCAAAAACTATGGAACGTTCCCAAAAAGGTTTGAATCGGATGCCCAATCATATCCTCGATTCGCTGCTTCATCTCGCCCGCGGCCTTATTCGTAAAAGTTAGCGCAACAATCGCGCGTTCGGGGATCCCGCTCTTTAATAGATACTCGATTCGGTGCGTTAAAACGCGCGTCTTGCCGCTGCCGGCGCCGGCGGAAACGATTGCGACGCCGAGCGGCGCGCAGACTATTTCTTCCTGAGTTTCCGTTAACTTCATTATCCTCTATAATACAACAGCGCGCGTGAACGGGCAAGTTAATACTTGCGCTTTCCCTAACTTTAATTTAAGATTTTAGAAGTGAAGAAGATTTGGGCGAAAGTTATCATAAACTTTAAGGTTAAAAAGAGTATTTTATTCGAGGCTAAGGAAGAAATTACTACCTCCAATTTTTATGGTTTCGTTATCGAGGTTTGCAATGCATTAAAACTGCCGACGCCGCTCATAACGCCAATCCAAACAAACAACTTTTTAGAATTTAATATCTTAAAGTTAAAACAACGCGACTTCATCGAGGAAATCGCGTTTGATATCTTGCAATTTGAACTTTGCGAGTAATTAAACCTCTTCGGTTTCAGCAAAATAATTTTCATCAACCGAGCGGAGCAAAATAACGTTTCCGTTTTTATCGAAAATCGCAGGCACATCAACCGCAGGAAGTTCTTCGCCCTCAACCGCTGCAATCGAATAAAGCCCGAAAACGTAATATTCGCCCGAAAGTTTAAAGAAGTTTTTTGTAAGGCCAGAGAAAATGTTTGCCGAACTTACCTCGCCCCAAGCCTCGTCGCTAGATAACGCCGAGATTGCCGCGCTCTCGCCGCCGTTTTTATCGTAAAAAATAACGTTATCGAGAACGGTTAAAACGCTCGAAACAAGCCCCTCGGCGTATTTCTTAACGTTGCCGTCCCCTTCTTTAATAGTAAGAACATTTCCGGTTTCTTCGTATTTTATAAGGCTGTTTGTTTCCGAAATGAACGAGTAAAAATATGCGCCGGCGGATTTCGTTGGGGTTTCCGGGAAGATAAGTTGGCTTGCGGAGTTCGGCGCAACCATTTTTGTAAGTTCGGTTTGGTCACCTTTATATTTCTCTAAATCCGTTTCGTCGGTCATAACTAAATTCGTAGTCGCGTCTTTCGTCGACTTAAAAGTTAGGTATCCCGCCGAGATATTTACTAACTCATAACTTGTTTGAACGCTATTCGCGAGAACTTCGCCCGAACCGCTGCCGATTTTCGAGCGGTAAAGAATTGTTTCGCTCGAGTTTTCGTCGCGGAGTTTCGAATAATAAACGAACCCCATAACGTAATCCGCCGCATTTTCGAGTTTCGCGCTCGCGTTATACGATTTTATTTTCGGGAACTTAACAACGGAAACATCCTCCGCGATAACGGTCGTAGCGCCTACTTTTTTATCTTCCGCTTTAATTACTATTTGTTTAAGCTTACTTTCTTCATAAACATAAAGATAAATTTCGCTGCCGGAGGGGACTACCTCGAAATTTTCGCGAGCAAGGTCGGTTGTCGCGGTTGTCCAAACACGGGTATTTTTAGCTCCCGTTAGTTCGCAAACGAAAAAGTCGAGTTTTGTATTTTGCAGTGCGCCATTCTTATTTTTTTGGTTGTTTGGGGTCGTATAAATTAACTTATCGCCGAAAATCCAAAGCGCCGTCGTTTGCGTCCCAACAATTTTAGGAACAATAACTTCCGCGTTATTTATTGCATCAACATTTAAATTAAAATCCTCGCCTCGCTCCGCGTTTGGCGTTGGATTTATCCCGCCACTTAAACTCACGCGCTTAATGTTCGCGTCGCTGGTTTTATTATATTCGTTTTGTTTATATGTAATCGTTGTCCTATCGATATAACCATCAACGAAATAAAGGCTAGATCCAACAAGAACCGCCGTTCCGCCATTCCCTGAAACGCTGGAAATATCGCTCGGCATATCTTTCGGCTTAAACGCGTTTGCGCTAGCCGTTAAAAGAATAGCAGTCAACGCCCCGCCTAAAATAAGAACAGCCGCTAAGATTATAACACCAATTTTTTGTTTCATACCTTAATATAATATAGCCCTTTCCGCGTTCCGTCAATCTTTAATATTATTATAGACATATCCAATCAATAAGAGTATATCTATGTTTATGAACGAAATTTTAGTAAAGGGGCTAAGTTATACTTACCCGAACGGCAGGGGCGTTAAAAATATAAACCTCGCCGTGAGTTCTGGGCAAGCAATCGGCTTCCTTGGCCCGAACGGAGCTGGGAAAACGTCGACAATCCGCGCAATAATGGGGTTTTTAAAGCCCGACGAGGGGTTCGTCAATATAAACGGAATGAACGCGTTTAGCGATGCGCCTGAGATTATGAAAAATCTTGGGTTTATTGCTGGCGAAACGGCGTTTCCGGAATTTATGACAGGCGACGAATATATTAACTTTATGATAGACGCCCGCGCCGAGGTTCTCGAAAAAGAAAAACGCGCGGAGGCGAAAAAAGCGATGCAAACAGAAGCTAAACGCCTCGTCGAAGTTTTTGACCTAAACAGTAAAGGCAAGATTAAAAAAATGAGTAAGGGCATGAAGCAAAAGGTTGCTATTGTTTGCGCGTTCATGCATAACCCAGACGTTTATATCCTCGACGAACCGACGAGCGGGCTCGACCCACTCATGCAAAACCGTTTCGACGAACTTTTAATGCAAAAAAAGCGCGACGGCAAAGTTATCTTTATTTCGAGCCATATCTTCGCCGAAACCGAACGCATTTGCGATAGGCTTGCGATTATTAAGGACGGCGTTATCGTTAAAGAAGCCAGCCTTAAAGAACTTCGCATTGGCGCAAAAAAAATCTTTAATATCGAGGCTGATAACGTTAAAGATATTAAAGAGTTGTTTGGGTCGAATTACGAAAGTAAAGTTATAAACGCGGGCGAAATCGAATTTTATGTTCCCGCGGATAAAATCCATGACTTCGTTAAGAAACTTACAAAAGCCGATTTTAACGACATAACAACAAAAGAACTTAGCCTCGAGGACGCGTTTATCTCTTATTATGATACGGATAAGGAGGGCAAATAATGAACTTTTCGTTATATAAATCGCAACTTAAAAGCAACAACGGGGTCTTTCTCGGGGTTTTCGGCATTTCGATTTTCTATATCGCGATGCTTATCTTGGCGTATTCGCTTTTGCCTGATGTTGCGAATGCTATGGACGGCGAAATGGGCGCGATGATGAGGGAAATGCTCAGTCAAGGCGCGTTAACCTTTATGGGCATGGGTTTTTTCGGGAATATCTATTACTTTGCGTTTGTTTTATTCCTAGTTCTAAAACTCGCGACAAAATACGGCAGCACGGCGGCAACTAACACAACAATGAGTTGCTATCTCTCCGCGCCGATATCTAGAACGACATATATTTCGACAACCGCAATGACGATTTTAACGACAACTTTCGTTTATCTTCTCGGGCTTTATATCGTTGGGAATATTGCGTTCGCGATCGGCGGATACGAGGTTAATCAACTGGATTTCATCGTAAGCATGGGCGCGCGAACTTATAGTTTATTCGCGCTCGCGGCAATCGGATTCTTCTTCTCGTTTGCGTTCGCGGGCTCGAAAAATGCATCGATGCTCGCAATTATCATTCCAATCTTTATCATGATGATTCCGTCGCTGCTTTCTACAATTAGCGCAGACGTCGAGTGGTTTAAATGGGGCAACCCGTTGGAATGGATAAATCTCGAGAACCTCGTTAAGGGCAATTTCGATTGGCTTTGGTTGGCGACGCTCGGTTATACGGCTATCATTGCGGTTTCGTTTATCGGCGCATGGAGGCTCTTTAAGCGACGAAATATAAGTATTTAAAACAACTTATCGTTTTCGACTTTCGAAAACCGCGAGATTATCGCGAAAATAAACAATAAACTCGAAATGCTGATGTAAAATATCGGCATTTTTGTTAGAAAGCTCGTAAATAAAACGATAAAGGCTAGGAAGAAATATTGTTTTGTATTCTCTCGCCGCGTTGCGAACCTAAAAAATTCCTTAAACGTTTTGCGTTGTTTTTCTTTTCGGGGGGCGACTTGCTTTGGTAAAAGTCCCGCCTTTAATAAAAACTCCCGAACCGCGACTTTATAGTCCATAAAGATAACTTCTAAGTTAAGTTCGGCGGCGAGTTCCCTATCCTTACTCGAAAAATCCCCTATTAAAAGAAGAACGGCGTTTTGTTCCGCCTCGCGTAAGCTTTCGGTTAACGAACTCCCGATAAACGCGTTTACGATTTTGTTGTCTTTTAAAAATAAGATTTTGTTTCCGCGTATTTTTGCCGAAAAAAGTTTTCGGAGCGCAAACGCAAATAGCGTAAAGGTTTCGCGCGGACTTAAAAATTGTAAATCGAACAAAACTCCCCTGATTTTCTCGTCCTCCGCCCGCGCGGCAGCTGTTTTATTTCGCTTCTTATATATAAAGGGTAATAAAGCAGCGTTAATCGCGCAAACAACCGCAATCGAAACGAGCAACCGCCCCCAAAATCCGCGAACAATATACGACACCCAAAGGAACGACAAAATAAACGCAAAAAAGTTCGCGATAACTAAATCTAAAAAACTCGTTATTTTAAATTTCATAACCGTAAGAAATTATTGCCAAAATTATCGGGTTTATGTTAGATTTAAATCGTGGACATAAAACAGGTTTGGGAAGACGCAAAAATAAAAATCGCGGATAATGTTTCTGCGATAAGTTTTACCGTCTATATCGAAAGCCTCGCGCCCGAACATTTTAAAAACGGAACGTTTACGCTCCTAGCTCCCTCGACAAGTTATAAAAAGAAAGCCCTAGACGAGCGCCATTTCCCGCATATCGAAGAAGCCCTTAAAGACGTCGCACCTATTATCGAAACGGTTGCGGTTATCGATGCGGTTGATAAAGAAGAACTCGAAGCGCTCGCGAAAGGCGAAACTAAGCCCGAAATTACCGCAAAACCCTCAATCGAAACCTTCGCGAACCCGCTTATGACCTTTAATAACTTCGTTATCGGCCCCTCGAACCAAATGGCGTAGGCGGCGGCGGAAGCGGTTGCGAAACGCCCGTCGAGTATCAACCCACTCTTTATCTACGGCGGCAGCGGGCTCGGCAAAACCCACCTCCTAAACGCAATCGCAAACTACATAATCGAAAAAGAGCCCGAAAAACGCGTTATCTTAACGAGTTGCAACAAATTTTTAAGCGACTATGTTGAAACGACCCGCTCGAAAGGCGACAAATGGGGCGCGTTCCGCGGAAAATATCGCGATTGCGACGTTCTTTTAATCGACGATATGCAAGAACTAACCGGCCGAACAAGCACCCAAGAAGAGTTTTTCCATACCTTTAACGACCTAATCGAACATAACCGCCAAATCGTTCTAACAAGCGACCGCGCGCCCGACGAAATCGCAACCCTCGCCGACCGCATGCGAACGCGTTTTAAGTCCGGACTCGTTCAAGACATCGGCTCGCCAAGCATTGAAATGCGCATGGCGATCCTCGAAACTAAGGCGCTCCAGCGAAACCAAAAACTCCCCGACGATATTATAAATTACCTCGCCGAGTATTGCGATGCAAACAACTATAACGTCCGCGAGATGGAGGGCGCGCTTAAAAAAGTTCTTTTCTACGCGCAAATAAAGGAAAAACTCTCGCCGGATATAACGGATTGTAAGGACGCGCTCTATGACGCCGGCAGCCAAAAGGTTCAAACAACCGCGGATAAAATCATCGACGAGGTTTGTAAATATTTCTCGATAACAACGGAGGAAATTAAAAGCCGCTCGCGCAAAAAAGAGATTGTTGAGCCGCGAATGATTGCGATTTATTTAATCGACGAAAAAATCTCGATGCCGCTCTCGAACATCGCCCTAATTTTCGGGCAAAAAGACCACACAAGCGCGATGCACGCCCGCAACAAAATAACCATGGACATAAAAAACAACGTTCCCCGCATAAAGCGCGCCGTCGAGGACATATCTCGGTTGGTTAATAATTAGAAATATATTGAAAATATTTTATGTCTATGTTATATTAAATAATGGAAGGCGAATGTTTGTTTTGTAATATAATTACAAATAAGAATGGGCTCCGACAAAAATCCATAGTTAACACCGCCTTGTATGAAGACAATATGTTTTTAATAACGCCCGGGCTCGGTTCATTGACCCCGGGCTATTTAATGCTCATGCCGAAACGCCACCTTCTTAGCTCTGCGAATTTTAATCCGAACGAATTAAAACGTTATCTAAACCTCGGTAATGGTCTTAGAGAAATTATGGGCGATGTTTACGGGATAAACCCAATATTTTGGGAGAACGGAACAGGGTTAGCCCCAAAGTATTCAAACTGCATCCCGCATTCTCACACGCAAGTTGCCGCAATAAACTTCGATAAGGAACGCGAGGCGCAAATAATAGAAAGAGTTAAACTTAAAAAATTTGATATGAGTAAGATTAACGATTTGGTTGGCAACGACTACTTAACTTACTGGAACGAGAACGGCGACGCTTTCTATACGTTCGAAGAAAAACCGCGTCAGTTCATGCGCCAACAATACGCGGAACAAGCCGGTAAGCCAAGCGAATGGAATTGGCGCGAAAGTGAAAACGCAGGACTAGAAAATATAGCAAAAACTATCGAGCAACTAAAAAAGCCCTTTGAAAAGTATCTTCCTGAGTTTGCTTTATCGAAATAAGGGTGCTATTTTATTATTATGAAAATTACATTCTTAGGGTCGGGCGGAGTTACAGGAACGCCCGTTTGGAACTGCAACTGCCCCGCTTGCGTTAGCGATAACCCGAAAAACAAGCGTTTCCGTTCGTCGCTTTTAGTTAAGATTAACGATAAAAACGTTATTATTGATTTCGGCCCTGATTTCAGCCACCAACTTTTGCGTAATAACGTCCGTAAGATAGATTACGCGTTTTTAACTCACGCGCACACCGACCATTGCGCCGGTTATGACCAATTTGGCAGCGCCGAGAACTGCGTAATAATGATGCCGAAAGACGTCGCAACCGAATTTTTCGGCGGAAAAGACGGCAAGGGCACTATCAAGGACTATCTTCTCGCCCGCAGTTCATCATTAAAAATAGAGGACTTCGCGCCATTAATAATCGACGGCGTTAAAATTGATACCGTAAAATTGCAACACCAAAAAGACTTTGCGCCGAATCCAACGCCTTGCTACGGTTATATTTTTAGAAGCCCGAACTTTGCGTTTGCCTATTGTTCGGACTATAATAAAATCCTAGAGCCCGAGAAATTAAAGGGGCTTGACCTTTTGATTTCCGACGGAAGCGGTTGGGAAAACCGCGGAACGGGGCACGTCGGCGTTAAGGGCTCAATCGAAGTCTTTAACGAAATAAAGCCGAAGAAAATGATTATAACTCATATATCCCATAAAGTCGAACACGACGAACTTTGCGAGTTTTTAAAAGACTACCCCAATATCTCCGCCGCCTATGATGGATTGGTTTTAGACTGCGTTTAATTTTTCGCTACGTGCAACCCATTTTTCACCTTGCGCGAAAGAAAATTATTGGTTATACTCTTTTTTGTATATATATAAGAAGGAGATTTATTTTGAACGAAGAACAAAACCCTAGGAACAACCCGCCGGTCGCGAGTCAACCTGTGCCCGCTCGAAAAGGTTTTAATATTTGGTATTTGCTTATCGGCGTTGTTATTATTTATTTATTGATGTCGGTAGTGACCGGCGGGTCGAAGGTTTCGGTTATTTCGCGAACCGAGTTTATGCAACTCGTCGGCGCAGAGAATAACGCAACCGGAAACGGCTATGAGTTCAGCGATACAAAAGAAACCCAAATT
>JAISHI010000019.1 GCA_031262595.1 Christensenellaceae bacterium
TCGCTGATTTCGAGCCCGCCGATTATAAAAACTTCGTTATTTAGGCAAAGCATCGGGATTTTATCGCGCAATCTCGCGGGAACTTTTTTATCGCCTAAAAATTTATTAACCGTTGCCGTTCCGCCGCCGAATTTCGTGAAAACGTCGCCGTCTTTTCGGAAACGCCATTTCGCATTTTTAGGAAGTTTGTCCGCATCAACGACCATAAGCCCGCGGTTCGACGCGTCGCGATAGGAAACGGTTTTCGTCGTTATAATTACGCCGAAGTTCGGGATAGAAATCTTACCGACTTTAAAACTGTATGTAAGTTCCGTCGGCTTCGGTTCTTCTTTTTTAACTAAGGTCAAGCATTCGTATTCTTTAATCGCGCGAACGCCTTTCGGTAAGTCAATTTTTGCGCCGTTCTCGCCGGTTTTTGCGGTTTCGATAACGAGCGCGATATGCTTGGATTCAAGGTCCGCCGCGCCTGCGAGTTTCTTAAACGCCTCGGCGATAACTCGGTTTATAATAGAAGGCTTAAACTCGAACCAAGCAAGCGGAATTTTAACGTTATTGCCGCTGCGGATAATCTCGTTCGTTGGGACTAAACCGCCGATAAACTCGTTATCCTCACGCGCGATTTCCGCGAAATTCGAGAGCGTTGCCTCAATTCCGCGCCATTGCCTCTTTAAAAGCGGGAAAATTTCGTTGCGCAAAAAGTTCCGCGCATAATTATTGTCGGCGTTGGTTTCGTCGTCGACGTGATTTAACCCGTGTTGGTAGTTATATTTAATGATGTCTTGTTTCGCGGTTTTAAGGAACGGACGGATAAAAATCCCGCGAACGGCCTCCATTCCTTGCGCGCCGGAAAGCCCAGAGCCGCGCAAAATATGTAAAAGTACTGTTTCCGCTTGGTCGGATTGGTGGTGCGCTAATGCGATTTTATCGAGTTTATGTTTCTTCGCCATTTCCTCGAACGCGTTATAGCGCAAAATCCGCGCCGCCGCCTCAATTCCTAACTTATTTTCTTTCGCGAAAGTCGGAACGTCAACGGTTGCGACTTTGCACTCGACCCCGAGCTCGCGGCAAAGTTTTTGAACAAAACGCGCGTCGCGATCCGCCGTTTCGCGGATTTTATGGTTAACATGAAGCGCAACAATCTCAATTTCAAGCGCGCCCGAGAGTTCGTTTAAAAAATGCAAAAGGCAAACGCTGTCCTCGCCTCCCGAAACCGCAACCCCGAGCCGACTAACGCCCGAAAGCATCTTAGCTTCCGCGATATAATCAATAACTTCTTTAAATTCGTCGATCATGATCTATATTGTATCATAACCCTTGCTAAATTTCAAGATTTAGGCTAAAATAAAGTTAATGGAACTCGACGGATTAACCGCGCCGATTGACGAGATAACCGAGAAAGAGCAACAAATCGCCCGAATTATGGCGCGCCGTTTTTTAAATACAGCCGAAACCGAGGACGACCTCTTCCAATACGCCATGCTCGCGATTTTAAAGGCTAAGCGAAAGTTTAACCCGAGCGCCGGCGTTAAATATGAAACCTTTATAACGACTTGTATAAAAAACTATCTCATCGACATCTTGCGCAAAAACCAAACTAGCGGCAACATCGTCGACATCGAGCCCGAAGAAAGTTTAACCGGCGAAACCCTCGAGAAAACCGTCGAAACTATAAACGCGGAAAAAATTATCGCCCGCGCTCTCGCGGAAGCAAAACCCGAAGAGAAAGTTATCTTCGACGCCTATCTCGGCGGAAATTCTTACGCCGAAATCGCCACCCAAAACGAAAAAACAATAAAACAAATCGACAACATAATCCAAAAAATCAAACACAAGATAAAATCCGCAATCTAAGCGGATTTTTAATACAACACGCGCCTAATTTCGAGAGATTTGAGCGGATTTTCGAGATAGAAAACGCGTTCTTTCGCGGGAAGTTTAGTAAAACCTAAACGACCAAGAAAGACACGCGTTTTATAGCCGAGAAGACGCGCAAATCACCGAAACTAGTACGCCATGATAATCCCTTTTTCGGCGGCATAAAAAGACGCGAGCCCGCGAGTAATTAAAATCTTAACTTTTTTAAGACCGAACTTCGATTCGATGAGGCTTTTAAGGAAGTTTGCGTCCTTTTCGTTGTTGCAATGGCTTATGTAGAGAGGCATATCGACGCCCTCTTCCGCGATTTTTTCGGCTGGATAGTTCGACATGGTTTGTAAGCCCTTTTGGGTGGATAACGTCATGCCAACTTTTTCGATTTCGCCCTCTGGCGTCGCGCCACAGATGAGTTTTAGTAAAACGGTTTTCGCGATGAGGTGCATAATCTTCCCGACGCGCCCGTTTTTCGCGAGGTTCGAAAGGTCTTGGAGGATAAACCGCGTTTGCATTTTGTTGCGGCAATTATCAACTTTTTCCGCGATTTCCTCAAACGTCGAGCCCTTCTCGATTTCGTCCTTTATAAAGTATAAAAGTTTCGCTTCGCCAACGCTCGCGCTCCTCGAATCGCAAACATGAACCTTCGCGCCCTCGTGTTTCTTTTTATAATTCTCGGCTGCGATTAACGCCGCCGCATACGTCCCCGAAAGATTGCCCGTTATCGTAACGACGAAAATATTCTCGCCGCCCGCGTCCTCCATAGCCTTTTCGAAAACCTCCGGGCTCGGGCAAGCCGTCCGCGTAACCGTTTTCTCCGCCTTATACGCCGCGATAAACTCATTAACGTCGAGCGCCTCGTCGTCAACGAACTGCCTATCCGCAACCGTCATAACGAGCGGGCAAGTCTTAAACGCGATATCCTTCGTCGTTAAATCCGCCTCCCGAAGGTCGCAACAAGAGTCGCCGATGAGTGTCCATTTTTTCATACCCTAAGTCTATGCTAATAAAACGCGCTTTGCAACAAGAACTTGCGTTTTTACCGTAATTTTATCTATTAAGATTGTTAATCAGGCACTTTTTCGTATTCTTATTTTTCTCTTTTTCATTTGGTTCTGCGACACACACAAAACATAAGGTATTCACTCTCTTGAGTTTGCCATTGTATACTTCATTTGCTTTATTTTTTAGGGCAGGCGCGTCTTCCGGATAAATATGCTCCCCGTCAACCGCCTCCTCTATCTCATATAATTTTTCTTCTAACTCGCGAAATGCCGCATCCTCATAACGTGATATAATGCCAGTACATAGTTTTTCATTTATTGCCATGATTATATATACCACACGCCCTAACAAATTACAATACTTATAGCAAAAAAGTTTGTAAGAACTTGCCTTTTTACGGCGCGCGTTATAAACTTTTCTCATGAAAATTGGAATTGTGGGCTTGCCGAACGTCGGGAAATCGACGCTTTTTAATGCGATAACGAATGCGGGCGCGGAATGCGCGAATTATCCGTTTTGCACAATCGAACCAAACGTCGGCAACGTCGCTGTTCCCGACGAGCGCATCGATTTTTTGGCGGAACACTACAAAGCGAAGTCCGTCGTTTACGCAACCGCGCAATTCGTCGACATCGCCGGCCTCGTTAAGGGCGCGGCGCAAGGCGAAGGGCTCGGCAACAAGTTCCTCGGGCATATCCGCGAGGTTGACGCGATTGCGCACGTCGTCCGCGCGTTCGATAACGGCGAAATCGTTCATGTTTCCGGAAAGCCCAACCCGCGCGAAGATATCGAAACGATAAACGTCGAACTCGCGCTCGCCGACCTCGAAACAATCTCGAAACGCCTCGAAAAAAGCGCGAAAACCGCGAAAAACGAAGTTCCGCTATTAACAAAAATAAAAACCCACCTCGAAGGCGGATTTCAGGCGCGAACGCTGGTTCTTAATAAAGAAGAAGACGCCCTCGCAAAAACTTTCGGATTGTTAACAACAAAACCCGTTATCTACGTCGCGAACGGCGAACCGGATAGCCCATATTTCGCCGAAATCCGCGAAATTGCAGGCCGCGAGGGCGCAGAGTTCGTTGCGCTCGATGTTAAAATCGAGGAAGAACTCTCGAAAATCGCCGACAAAGCCGAGCGCGCCGAGTTTATGGAACTTTACGGGATAAAAACGAGTGGCCTTAATAAAATCATAACGACTGGCTATCGGCTTTTAGGGCTAATCTCGTTTTTAACGGCTGGCGAGCCCGAGGTTCGCGCGTGGAGTATCCTAAACGGCTCTACCGCCCCGCAAGGCGCCGGCAAAATCCATACTGATTTCGAAAAAGGTTTTATCCGCGCCGAAGTTATCTCGTTCGCCGATTTTAAACGCGCCGGCAACCTTCTCGCCGCAAAATCCCAAGGCCTCCTCCGCGTCGAGGGCAAAGACTACACCCTAAAAGACGGCGATATCTGCCATTTTAGGTTTAATGTGTAATTAGCGATAAGAAACTTGACGCCCGCGCGGGCGCGTGTTATTATAATACGCTAAAGAGAGATGTCAGAGTGGTCGAATGTGCCTGTCTCGAAAACAGGTGTGGGGCAACTCACCGGCGGTTCGAATCCGCCTCTCTCTGCCAAAAAATCCCGCAAGGGATTTTTTAACTTATTCACTCTTCACTCATTCACTTATTCATTAATTTTTTTTATTTTTCACTCTTCCCTGTCCAATATGTTAGTTCCTCGACCTTCTCAAACTCAACAAATTTAATATAATCATAAGTAGCCCGAACCCGGCGATAACATAACCTATAATGATTAAGAACATAAGGTTTTGCGCGTATCCAAACGCAAGCGAAATCCCACCCATAATAAGGTTAAATATCCCAATAATTATGCGGTTGATAATACAGCCCCGAGATTCGCAACCGCCAAACACAAATACCCCACCAATCGGAATGAACATAGTTTATTTTACGCAATATTAACGATATTATTTATTGCGCCCTAAATCAGCGCATCCAAGCATTTCTTCGTTATCTTGCCGGAACGGTAGTCGTCGAGGATAAGGCGAGCGGTGCGTATTTCGTCGACCTTTCCGCGAGCGACGCAACCGCGTTTTAGGGCAATTTGCGAGAACATCTCATCGGCGTTCAGCGTTTCTTTTATACCAAAACGATTCGCGACCGAGCCCGCGTTTATTTTTATTAAATCGAGCAGTAAATCCTTCGAGAGCGAAACAATATCCAAAATATCGTCCTTTATCGCGCCGATATAAGCTAGGTTTTGCGCAACCCTAGCGTTTTCTAAGTTCGGGTAAAGCGTTCCCGGCATATCCAATAACCAAAAATTATCGCTAACCGCAACCCATTGCTTGGTTCGGGTTACACCGGCTTTATTGCCCGTTAAGGTCTTGGCTTTATTCGCCATGCTGTTTATAAAAGTGCTTTTACCAGAGTTAGTAACGCCAATAACAACCGCGCGCAAAATCGGCGAGATGCCCTTTGCCCGTTGCCGCGCGATTTTCTCGGCTAAAATCTCGTTAACTTTATCTAAAACTTGCTTCGACGAGAAATTTCGCGTGCTGTTTTTTAAAATATAATTAGGCTTGTTAAACTCTTTAAGCTCCGCCCTATCGACTAAATCGACTTTATTAACGACGAAAAGCGTCGGCTTTCGCTCGCAAAACTTCTCATACTCCGGATTAAAACAAGACTTCGGCGCCCGCGCATCCAGCATATAAATAATTAAATCGCAAAGTTTAAGCTCCTTGTCGATGCTCCGAAGCGTTTGCGCCATATGGCCGGGGAACCACGAAATTTTTGCTGTCATCTTTTTATCTTGCCTCCTTTTGTGTTGCGCGCGCTTCATTCGTATATTCGTAAACATACCATTTCAACGCACGGGTTCCGCTTTTAGTATATTTGCGCGGCGTCCATTCCCCAATTTTTGTAAACCCAAGCCGCAAACACATTTTTTGAATAGCTATATTGTTTTCGCCAGTGTCTATCACTATATTTGGGCATAACGAAACAACATAATCGAAAATAACGCGGACTAAACCTAAATCGAATTTTGCCAACGCAAGCCGACCTATTTCAATGTTTGGCTGTGTGCATTGCGTGCCGCTGTATGTGAAATTATCTTCGTTTGACGTATCATGGTTGTGGCTTAGCGCAAAACAAGCGACCGTTTCGCCGCCGCGAATTACAAGATAATATTCTTCGCGTGCGATTTCGTTTTTTATGAAAGCTTTTGTTAGGCCATCCCATTGGATATTGTTGTGCTTTCGCATAAGCGACCGCGCGTGTGTTAACAATCGCCAAATATCGTTAAAATCCTCTATCGTTGCTCGGCGGAATTTAATATCGGTTGTCATACTTCCTCTCCTTTCCCCGTCATTGCGACTTTTTGCGTCATAACCGCGCTTTGCTCGCGTTTCCATTTTTCGATTTCCGCGTGGTTGCCCGATAATAAAACCTCGGGAACAGTTAAGCCCATAAACTCGCGCGGACGAGTAAATTGCGGATATTCTAGCTCGTCGCCGTTCGCATAACTCTCGTTTTTAAGGCTCTCGGGAGCGATAACGCCGTCAATGTAGCGCGCAACCGCGTCAACAACCGCCATGCAAGCAATCTCGCCGCCAGTTAAAACGAACTTCCCGATCGAAACGACCTCGTCGAAACAAAGGTCAATCGCGCGCTGGTCAACGCCCTCGTAGTGCCCGCAAAGGAGCAAAATTCGCTCAAATTTCGCAAGTTCTTGAACTTTTTGTTGGTTAAAAATCGGCGCGCTCGGGGTTAAGAAAATTCTATGCGCCTTATGCTCGGGGTCGATTGCGGATACCGCGTCATAAACAACATCCGCGCGAATTAAAAGCCCTGCGCCCCCCGAGAAATTATAATCGTCAACTTTTTTATGTTTGTCCTTCGTATAGTCGCGCAAGTCGAAGATATTTATGTCGATTAAGCCATTCTTTCGCGCGCGGGAAATTATGCTCTCGTCGAAAACGGAGAAAGATTTCGGGAAAAGCGTTATGATATCAATTCGCATATCTCTTTTTATCACACAGAAACGCAAAAAACAACATATATAAAGTTATGAATTTCGACCCATACAGCGAATATCGCGACAAAAACGTTTTAAAACGCCCGCTAAAAAAGGAAACGCCGCCTAAAAAGTTGGGCGCTTTCGATGAGTTTGGGCTGAAAATGCTTGTTTCGCATTTTTCCGGCATGTCCGACGACAAACTTATGGAGGAACTTACGAAACAAATCGAAAAAAAGCGCGCAAACGGAACTCTCGGCGATATCGAGCAAATGCTGCCGATAATAAAGCCACTATTAACGCCCGAACAACAAAAACGCCTCGATAAAATCTTAGGCGAGGTTTTAAAATGACCACGAACTTGCCCCCTTATATAGGAAGCGTTTCCGCGCCGCCGCCGTTTGACTTGCCGCTAGTGGCATTTCCTCAAAACGAACCGCGCCCCGCTGTCCCAAACCGAAACTCCTATCGCGGGAAAATCAAATCGTTTAAATTGCCGAAAATTGGGGGCGAACCCATAAACGAACCGCCACTTGGCTCGCAATTCTTCGGCAATAACGCGAACCAAACCTCCGGCTCGCCGTTCTCGCAATTTTTCGGTGGCAACGCAAACCAAAATGCTAAAAAATCCGCGGACAACGCGCCGTTTTCGCTCGAAAATATGATGAAACTCTTAACGATTTTCCAAAATTCTACTAATAAAAACACCGCGCAGGCAAAACCCGAAATTCCGCCGTTTATGTCGCTACTCGAAAACTTCGGCAACATAAGCCCGAAGCAAAAACTCATGCTCTCGCTCCTGCCTATGTTGCTCGCGAAAAAGCCCGAACCAAAGCCCGCGCCAAAAACCGAACAAAAACGAACAATCTCATTAGAGAATTATGCTTAATTATGGGGTTATTCGATTTGGACCGCGGAACAAAAACATCGATTGTTTTATTGTTGGGATTTCGAGTAAGAGCATCGTCATGCGGTCGATTCCGACGCCGAAGCCGCCGTGCGGAGGGCAACCGAACTTGAAAAATTGCAGATAAAACTCAATATCCTTGCCGAGCCCCTTTTCTTTTGCTTGGGCTTTTAAAATTTCGAGGCGATGTTCGCGGATTGCGCCGGTTGTAATTTCCGTGCCTTTCCAAATAAGGTCGTAGCCTTGCGGAACGCCGTTTATGCGCGTATGGTAGAACGCGCGTTTTTTCGCTGGGAAGTCCGTAACGAAAAGAAACTCGCTGCCGAAGATATCAAGCGAAAGTTGCTTGCATTTACGCTCGGCTTCGGTCGAGAGGTCGTCTTTTTCTTCCTCGATTTCAATATAACCGTATCGTTTTTCGAGCTGCTCGTAAACTTCGGCGAGTTTCATGCGCGGGAACGGAAGTTTCGGAATATTAACTTCAACGCCGAAAACTTCTTTAATTTCTGCGCCGACTTTTTCTTTAATTTGGGTTAATGCGTAAGCGAGCCATCTCTCCTCAATTTCCATAACCGCGTCAAGATTCTCGGGATAGGCGAACTCAAGGTCGAAGCCCGTAAACTCGGTCGCGTGTTTGTAGGTATTGCTTTTCTCGGCGCGAAAAACCGAACCTTGGGTGAAAACGCGCTCTAAGCCTCCCGCCATAGCCATTTGTTTATAAAATTGCGGACTTTGCGCTAAAAACGCCTTATCGCCGAAATATTTAACCTCAAAAACCCCCGCGCCGCTTTCGCTCTCCGCGCCGATAATTTTCGGCGTATTGATTTCAACGAATTTTTCCTTAATGAGAAACTCGCGCAAGGCATTTATTAAAACCGTTTGCGCTTTAAACATAACCGCGTCTTTCCTCCCGCGCATTGCAACCCAACGATAATCCATTTGAAGGTCAATCGCGCTGTTTTCGTCAATCGGCAAAACATCAGCGATGCTGTCGACGGTTAATTTCGTCGGCAAAATCTCTTTTCCGCCGTTTCTAACGAACTCACTAAAAACGCATTTCCCTTCAACCGTTATAAAACTATGCGGGGTGAGGGCTTTCGCTTGTTCGTAAATTTCTGGGTTTTCGTCTTTAATAATCGTTATTTGAACCGCGCCCGAAATATCGCGCAAAACGATAAACATAATCTTTTTATCGCGGATAGTTTCGATAAAACCCGAAACCTTAACTGCGCCTTCGCTCAAATCCTTAATATAACTTCTTTCCATAGTTTTTCCCTTTAAAATTTCCTTAAAATTCTCTTAAAATTCGCAATTTTTCGGCGTTCGCGCGAACGGTATAACGTCGCGGATATTCTCGACGCCAGTTATATATATAAGGAAGCGTTCGAACCCCATGCCGAAGCCGCCGTGAACGCAAGAGCCGAACCTGCGCAAGTTAGCGTACCAACTCAGGCTCTCCTCGTCTATACCAAAATGCCTCATGCGATTAACGAGTTTAGCGTAATCCTCCTCGCGCTGGCTTCCGCCCATAAGTTCGCCCGCGTCAGGAACTAATAAGTCAACCGCAGCAACGGTTTTTCCGTCTGGGTTTAACTTCATATAAAACGCCTTAATATCTTTCGGCCAATCATATAAGAAAACGGGTCCGCCAAAATGTTCCGTCAACCATTTTTCGTGTTCTTTCGCGATATCCTCGCCTTGGGTTGGCTTAAACTCGAAATGCTTAACTTTATCCGCCTCGATGAGTAAGTTAATCGCGTCCTCAAACTTTATGCGCGTAAACTTAGCAGTTTTGCAGTTATTTATCCGCGATTTAAGGTCAACTCCGGTAAATTTTTCGAGGAACGCGAGTTCGCTCGGGCATTTCTTTTCGACATAACTAACGATAAAGCGCAAGAAATCCTCTTGAACATCCATAATCTCGTTAATATCCGCGAACGCAATCTCCGGCTCAATCATCCAAAACTCCGCCGCGTGTTTCGTCGTGTTGCTGTTCTCTGCTCTAAAAGTTGGGCCGAAGGTATAAATTTTCCCGAACGCAAGCGCAAACGCCTCGCCTTCGAGTTGTCCGCTAACCGTCAGGCTAACTGGTTTTGCGAAAAAGTCTTTCTCGAACTCTAATTTTCCACTCTTCGCGACTTTTTCTAAGTCAAGCGCCGTCGCCGTAAAGGTATTGCCTGCGCCCTCGGCATCGGTTGCGGTTAAAATCGGCGCATGGAGATAAATATAACCCCGTTCTTGGAAATATTCGTGGATTGCCATAGCCGAAACGGAACGCACGCGGAAAATCGCTTGGAAAAGGCGCGTTCGCGGGCGCAAATACGCAACCTCGCGCAAAAATTCAAGCGTATGGCGTTTAGGTTGGATTGGGTAATCGGCCGGGCAATCGCCGAGAACCGCGATTTTATCCGCTTGAATCTCGAAACCGTTTTGCGTTTTTGCGAGCGCGCCCGAAACCTCGATACAAGCCCCCGCTAAAATCTTTTCGCAGCCCGAAAACTTCGCGTTCGTTGGGTCATAAACGACTTGGATAGATTCGAACGCGCTCCCGTCAAATAAATCGATGAACGCGATATTCTTTTGCGGGCGATGATTGCGCACCCAACCGCGCGTCGAAACTGACTTCGCGCCGCTCGCCGCACTCCCGCAAATTTCTTTTATTGTTTGAAACATATACGAAATATAGCCATTTAAACGGGGTTAGTCAAGTTATATGTTCGGGCGCGGCGAAAACTACCCTTTTTCGAGTTGCCCGCGCCACCGAAAAAGTATAAAATGCAAATATGACAAAAGAAATTGAAAAACAAAAACAAAGTTTAGAGTCGATTAAACGAATCGACGACCGAGAGGAAGAGTATTGGACGGCGCGAGAATTAGCCCCAATTTTAGGCTATAATAAGTGGCAAAACTTTCAAAAGGTTATCGATAGGGCTATGGTGTCTTGCCAAAACAGCGGTGTTGATATTTTTAATCACTTTCGTGAGGTCACGAAAGCGATAGAAATGCCATTAACCGTTAATGACAAAAAAAAGAAGAACGGTTTTACTGACGTCAGTAAAACCGATAAGAAGTATAAAAATGTTATCGATTACGAACTCTCCCGCTATGCTTGCTATTTAATCGTGCAAAACGGCGACCCAAGAAAACCCGTAATTGCGTTCGGGCAAACCTATTTCGCCGTTCAAACAAGACGCCAAGAATTAAACGACAATTATAATAATCTAACCGAAGACAATAAACGGCTCGAAACCCGAAACAGCATAAAACAATGGAACCAACTATTAGCGGAAGCCGCTCACAACAGCGGAGTTATAACGGATATAGAATATGCCGAGTTCCAAAACGCGGGCTATGCCGGTTTATACGGCGGCGAAACGGTTGCGGACATTCATAATAGGAAGGGCTTAAAAGAAAATGAAAAGATTTTAGATTTTATGAGCAGCCCCGAGCTTATTGCGAACTTATTTAGAATTTCCCAAACCGAAGAGAAGTTAAAGAATGATAGGGTGGCAACCAAAGAACAAGCCACCGCAACCCACGGCGAAGTTGGTGAAAAGGTTAGAAAAGCGATAAAAGATATTGGCGGAACCTTGCCCGAAAATATGCCAACGCCGGAAAAAAGCGCCCAACAAATCGCAAAAGAACAAATAAGGCGAATAAAACGGTTAGGACGGCAAGGCAAACTTATGCTAGACGAATAATTATATTAAGAAACAAGTAAACTTCCCGTTGCTTTTTCGGGCGCGGGGTCATATATTTATAAACATGGAAAAATTGCATCTAATAATAACAGGCGGAACTATCGACAGCGAATGGACGCCTTCGGGCGCAGACACTTTTTTTGTCGGCGATGAATGCCATACCCTCGTCCAACCGCGCCACCACAGCCACATTAGGAAATATATTTTGCGAAATATTCGCCCGACCTTCGAAATCGTCGAGAGCGTCGTTTCCATGGTTGACAGCAATAACATGACCGACGAAATCCGCGCGGATATAATCGCCGAAATCGAAAAAAGCGACTGCGAAAACTTTATCGTTTCGCATGGAACGGATACTTTAATCGCGACCGCGAAAATGGTTAAAAATCATTTTAAAAATACGACAAAAAAAATCGTCTTTTTAGGCGCTTTCGTGCCCCTCGTTTCCGGCGAACCCACCGACGCGCCGTTTAACCTCGGCTATGCGGTTTCAAAGTTCGATTGCCTCGCCGGCGGGGTTTATATCGCGATGAACGCCCAAATCTTCGACCCCGAAAACTGCGCAAAAAACTTCGAAACAAAGGTTTTTCATACGGTTAAATAACAAAAATTATCGACTACCCCTCAAAAAACTCGGCGTATTCTATGCCGAATTTTTCGTGCAATTTAAAAAGCGTTATATAACTCGGAAGACTTTTCCCGCTCGCGAGATTACTTATTTGACTTTGGCGGATTTCGAGAATTTCGGATAATTCCGCCTGAGTAAGGTTTTGTTCTCTTAATATCGAGTGCATACGCCTCGCGAACAACAATTTATCTAGGTTTTTTGTTGACATGAGATATATTTACTACACAATAATTGCAATGTCAACTCCCCTTGCAACATTTGTTGCGAGGGTTATAACTCGACAACGGTTATACTATAAGTTAGGAGTATATATCATGAACGTAAGAGAGGCAGTCGCCGCAAGAACCGAACAATTACTTAGAGAGCGGGCAATGTCGCGGCATCAGCTCGCGAAAAATATGGCGGTTGGCGATGGGCTATTATATAACATAATAAGGGGCAAAAACCGAAGGAGCGTTGACTTCAATACGGTTTGCGCAATCGCCGACGGTTTCGACATGAACGTCATCGAATTTCTAAACGTTCCGCTATTTTACAACGACAACCTCGACCTAAATTAGTTTTTAAATAAACCCTTGCGCAAACCCTTTTTTTGGTCTAAAATAAAAATGTAGAAAAAGGACTACCGTTTTTATTATGGAATATGTTGCGAGATGCGGTTCGGAATTAACGCCCGAACAGTTGGCAATTTATTCTGGAGCGGGTCTTGATGAGAAAATATGCAGGATTCTTTTAGCAAGAGGGGTTGACACGCGCGAAAAGTTCAAAGAATTTAAGGATTTTTCGCTAGAAAAGTTGCATAATCCATTCCTTTTAAAGGGAATGCAAGACGCCGCCGACAGGATACAAAAAGCCATTCAAACAAAAGAAAAAATCTTAATTATCGGCGATTATGATTGCGACGGGATTTCCGCGACGGCGATTATGTATAAATATTTGCTCTCGCGCCACGCGAACACGTCGTATTTTTTGCCTGACCGCGTTGAGGACGGCTATGGGCTTAACCTCGATTTAATCCGTGCGCTTAACGAGAAGTTTGCGCCGAAACTCATTATAACCGTGGATTGCGGGATTTCCTGCCCTGACGAAATCGAACTCGCGAAGTCGTTGGGTGTTGATTGTATCGTAACTGACCACCACACCATCCCCGAAAAAATTCCGGATTGTATCTGTATCGACCCGAAACTGCCCGACCAATCCTATCCGTTTAACGATTTATGCGGCGCGGGCGTCGCGCTTAAAGTTGTCCAAGCTTTGAGCAACCTCCAAACCGCCGAAAAATATCTCGACTTAGCCGCGCTCGCGACAATCGCCGATATCGTTTCGCTAACCGACGAAAACCGCGTTATCGTTAAGCGCGGGCTTGATATGATAAATAGCGGTTCGAATATCGGGCTCTCTGCGCTTATAAAACAAAGTAAACTAAGCGGAACGCTAAAATCTACGGACATTTCTTATAAAGTTTCGCCGAAAATCAACGCCGCGGGCCGCATGGGCAACGCAAAGCGCGGGCTCGACCTCTTGCTCGAAAACGACCCAACCCGAATCCCGAAAATCGTTGAGAGCCTTTCCGCGTATAATGTTGCGCGCCAAGACCTTTGCAACAACATTTACGCCGAAGCCGAACGAATTGTTGAAGAAAACACGCTCTTTAAACAACCAATCATAATAGTTTCAAGCCCCGAATGGGAAAGCGGCGTTTTAGGGATTGTTGCCGCGAAATTAACGGAAAAATATAATATCCCTGCCCTCGTTATGGGGCAAGCAGCGAACATTCTTAAAGGAAGCGCCCGCAGCACGCCAAACATAAATATCGTTGAGGCGATGGCACGCCAAAAAGACTTGCTGGTTTCCTTCGGCGGGCATCACATGGCGGCTGGCGTTTCGATTGACGAGAAAAACTTCGAAGCGTTTAAGGCGGCGATACTAGGCGACCTAAATAATATCCTAGAAAACCAAGACGACACCGCGACTAAATATTACGACCTCGCGCTCGACCTAAAAGACCTAACGAAAGATTTTATAAGCGGGCTCGAAATCCTCGAACCTTACGGTTGCGGAAACCCGACGCCGCTCTTCGCGCTCGAATGCGGAAAACTCGAGCCAAACCGCATGCCAAGTTATCCGCAACACCTTAAAATCGCGACAAAAGGCGTTTCGATGACGTATTTTAACGGCGCGCCCTTCTTCGAGATTTTAAAAAACAGTATCCCAAAACTAGTTCTAATCGAAATCCAAAACGATACTTTTTCCGCGCGCTCGAAATATGTTTGCGCGATAATCCGAAAGGTCGTCGTTCCAAACGTTCGAACGGGGCACGACTTCGCGCTGGTTTTAGAACGCATTTTCGCGGGCGACCTTAAAATGCGAACCGACGACGGCTTTAAGGCTTTCATAAACTCGCTAAAAACCGACCGCGACGCCTTTATCGGCTTCTATAAAGATTTAAAACGCCTTGAGGGAACGAAAATGCTCGGCGGATATTTTACGCTCTTTATGTTTCATATAAAACGAGGCTCGGTTGCGCAATTTATCTTCGCTTGTAAGGTTTTCGAGGACCTCGGCATCCTAAAACTCGAAAACAACATAATAAAAATCGACGACAGCAAGAAAACCGACTTCGCCGACAGCAAAACCTTCAACCTAATAAAAAGTTTGCAAGAAAACTAAGCAACTAGTCCATTTATAATGTATTTTCTATTGTCGGCGCGACTTGCGCGTTGGTTTGTGATTGCGACCCAACGATTATTTTTCTGAGATTTCTTGGATTTCTTGTCGTATTGAGTTATTAGTACTATCACGTTCGGCAATTCCTTTCTCAAGCCACTCGATAGTCTCATCAATCGACATTATCTCGTTCTTGAGTTCTTCAAGTTTACTAGTATCGTTTGTGCGCAACGATTTATCTACACACTCCTGCTTCGCGTCTTTCAACTCTTGCAGCGTTTTCTGCTCGTTATACCCACCACACCCGACAACATTCAGCAAAATTGCCCCAGCACCAACCGCGCCCAAAACATTTTTTGTAAATTTTTTCATGAAAATATGATACCCCCCCCCTATTTAAATTTGTCAAGCACTTTTTAAAAATTCGTTTATCGAAATTAAACACGTATTTTCACCACTTCTTATAAAAATCTTGCGTAAACACGCGTGGCTTGTTATCATAACTTAATGAAAATAGCGGAAAATTGGCGGGATTTTGAGTTAATCGCGAGCGGAAACGAGCAAAAACTCGAACGTTGGGGCAAGTTCTTTTTGTTGCGCCCCGATCCGCAAGCGATTTGGAACGCGCCATTTAAACTCGCTGATGATAAGCGCATAAACGCGGTTTACGAGCGGTCGGCGACCGGCGGCGGGGCTTGGAATATCCTTAAAAAAATCCCCGACGAATGGACAATCGAATATAAAAACCTAAAATTTATAATCAGCCCTATGGGTTTTAAACATACCGGGCTTTTCCCAGAACAAGCCGTTAATTGGGATTTCGCGATGAACGCAATTTCCGCCGAGAAACGAAATAATCCCGCGCGCGAAATTCAAGTTTTGAATTTATTCGGCTATACGGGCGGCGCGACTGTTGCGGCGGCGGCGGCGGGCGCGAAACTAACTCACGTCGACGCATCGCGCGGAATGGTTGAGGTTTGTAAGCGAAATTGCAAGCTAAACGCGCTCCCCGAGAACGCGGTTCGGTTTATCGTCGATGATTGCGTTAAGTTTTGCGAGCGGGAACTTAGGCGCGGAAAACAATACGACGCGATTATAATGGACCCGCCGAGTTTCGGGCGCGGGGCTAACGGCGAGGTTTGGAAACTCGAAGCCGACTTAAACCGCCTCGTTTCGATTTGTGTTAAATTTTTATCGCCAAAGCCGCTCTTTATCCTAATAAATAACTATACGAGCGGCGTTCAACCAACGGTTATAAAAAATGTTCTTCAAAAAAATCTAGCGGAACAAAAAATCGCCGCAAACATAGATTGTTTCGAAATCGGGTTGCCTTCCACGGATGGCATAGTCCTCCCAGCCGGAACGACCGCGGTCGCGACGTTCGCCGCTGCCGCCCCAAAATAGCCCATCCGCCCCGCCGCACTAACCACCAAAAAACTAAATTTAAGGAGAAATAAAAAAATTATGTGTATATTTTGCGATTTAAAATATAACGCCATTGCCGAAAACGAACTTTGTTATGCTATCCTCGATAAATTCCCGCAAACAAAAGGTCATACCCTAATTATCCCGAAACGCCATATCACGACCGTTTTCGAGATGGCGCCGGAAGAAAACCGCGACGCATTCGCGCTAATAAACGAAATGAAATCGCGCCAAGACGCAGAAAACAACCCGCGCGGTTATAATATCGCGGTAAATTGCGGCGAAGTTGCCGGTCAAGCCGTCATGCACGCGCACGTTCATTTAATACCGAGGTATTAACGCAACAAAAACTCCGTTTATCGCGGAGTTTTTAGAATTTGGATTAAGACGATAAACCTCGCTCGTCGGTGTTCTCGATTTCTTTTGGCGATTTTTCGGCATTGAATCTTGTTAATAGGTCCTTCTTTATATTTATTGTTCTACGTTGCCACCATGCCCTCAGTGATTCCCCTCGCGAAGGTATGTCCTTTGCCGACTCATAACCTTTGTCAAGAATCTCCCTAACTCCCAATTCTTCAATTTGTTCTTTGGTAAGCTCCATAATCTCAAGTTTCACTACTGATGCTCGAGTCTCTGGGCGACTTTTTCTAGATAAAGCTTCCGGCGTGCTGTAGGCCTCTAACCAGCCGTTACATTGCCCTTCACGATAATATATCTTGAGGCCCAATGGACAATCCTCATTTCCGAATTTGTAGAGTTCTATATTTTTATGATCTTTACCGCGACTACCTTCTTCAAAAAAACCCATTATATGTTGCGGTGATTGTTCTACCGAAGTCCCTTCGATTTGCATGCCCTGAAAAAATCCTACCACCATATTAGACCAAATGCCTTCACCGTCACGAAAAAATTTATAAGTTTCTTCCGTTTCAATATAACCCTCATTTTTACATATCGGCCCGAGCGTTAAATCACCACGCGGATCCCCAAGCGACGGCGTCTCGGTCTCAATCCATTCATGCGCCCTCTCTTCCCATGAAATTTTATAAATTTTCATACTTTCCATATTGTCCATATTTTCTTCCTCCTTTAAAATAGGGAAGTATGCCCCCCCCAGTCGGGTTTGTCAAGCGTTTTCTTAAAATAGTTTTATGCAAATTAACCAAAAATTAAAAACAAAAACGACGCCCTACGCGCCGCTTTTTAGTTTATTTCTTATATAGAAGCAGTTATCAAACTAGCTTTATACCCCACCCATTTTTTTATGATGTCGTCGAGAGTTGAGGGCAACGGAATTTCCGTATCATGTTTATACGCGAGCAAAAGATAGTATTCCAAAAGTTCCTCGGCGTTCGCGTAAGTCTTTTCGAGCGTTTCGCCGTCGCAATAAAGCGCAAGGTCGGGGATATAACCGTTATATTGCCCCGTTTCCTCGTTGAAAATAAATACGATTGGATACGTAAACTTAACCATTATCTAAATATATTCAATTTATTTTTGTTTGTCTAATGATTTATTGCGGAAATTTACTAAATAGTTTATAATAGTTTTAAGATGCAAAACGAAAACGCGCAAAGATTTGCCTTAGTCTCAAAATACAAACCCGCGGGCAGTCAGCCCGAGGCGATTTCAAAGTTGGTCGAAGGGCTTAATAACGGCATCGCGAGCCAAGTTCTTTTGGGCGTAACGGGAAGCGGAAAAACTTTTACTATGGCGAACGTTATCGCCGCCGTCAACCGCCCGACGCTTATCATCGCGCATAATAAAACCCTCGCCGCCCAACTTTGCAACGAGTTCCGCGGATTTTTCCCGCATAACCGCGTCGAATATTTCGTTTCGTATTACGACTATTACCAACCCGAGGCCTACCTCCCCGCGAGCGACACCTATATCGAAAAAGACATGGCAATCAACGACGAAATCGATAAGTTGCGCCATTCCGCAACCTCTGCCCTCGCCGAGCGGCGCGATACCGTTGTTGTTGCCTCGGTTTCGTGTATTTATGGTTTGGGCGGGCCAGCGGAGTATTACGACCTCGCGATTTCGTTGCGCCCGAACGAAAAAATGAACCGCAAAACCCTTCTCGATAGGCTCGTTGAAATCCAATACACCCGCGCCGGCGATTCTATCGAACGCGCAACTTTTAGAAGCCAAGGCGACACGGTTGATATTTTGCCGTCGTATTCGACGTCGATTGCGATTCGCGTTCAATTTTTCGGCGACGAGATTGAAGCAATTTACGAAATCGACGCATTAACCGGCGTAAAAATTTCAAGCCTAAACCATATCGCGATTTTCCCTGCGACCCACTACGCGGTCGGGAGCGCGAAACTAACCGACGCGATAAAACAAATCCGCGCGGACATGGAAACAGAAGTTACCGCGTTCGAGGTGAATAACATGATGCTCGAAGCGCATCGCTTGCGCCAACGCACCAACTACGATATGGAAATGCTCGGCGAAATCGGGTTTTGCAAGGGCATCGAGAACTATTCGCGCTATTTCGACGGGCGAACGCGCGGCGAACCGCCATATACCCTAATGAGTTATTTCCCAAAAGATTATATAACCTTTATCGACGAGAGCCATATGACTGTTCCGCAAATTCGGTCGATGTTTTCGGGCGACAAGGCGCGCAAATCAAACCTCGTCGACTACGGTTTCCGCCTAAAATCCGCGTATGACAACCGCCCGCTTAACTTCGACGAGTTTAACGCGCGCGTCGGGCAAGTTATTTTCGTTTCCGCAACGCCAGCCGAATATGAAATAGAGCGCGCGAACGGCGAAATAGTTGAGCAAATCATTCGCCCGACGGGACTTCTCGACCCCGAAATCGAAATCCGCGAGCAAAAAACGCAAATTCTTGACCTAACCGCTGAAATTAAAAAAACGACGAAAAAAGGCGGGCGCGTTTTAGCGACGACGCTAACGAAAAAAATGGCGGAGGACTTAACGGAATATTTAACAAACGAGGGCATCCGCGTTCGTTATCTCCATAGCGACATCGACACCCTCGACCGCGTGCAAATTATAACTGCCCTGCGCCGCGGCGAGTTCGACGTTTTAATCGGGATAAACTTACTCCGCGAGGGGCTCGATATTCCTGAAACTATGCTTGTTGCGATTCTCGACGCGGATAAGGAAGGATTGTTCCGCAACCGCCGTTCGCTTATCCAAACGATAGGTAGAGCCTCGCGAAACGCCCTTGGTAAAGTTATAATGTATGCGAACGCGATAACCGATAGTATGCGCGCGGCAATCGACGAAACCAACCGCCGACGAAAAATTCAATCGGACTTTAACGAAAAACATGGCATAACCCCGAAAACCGTTTTCAGCGAGGTTTCTAATAGTCTCTATATAACCGAAAAACCAAAAGACGCGAAACGCCTCTCGAAAAAAGAAGTCTCCGCCGAAATTGAGCATCTTAAAGCCCTTATGGAAATCGCAAGCCGAAGTTTAGACTTCGAAACAGCGATAAAATATCGCGAAGAAATCGCTCGCCTAAAATCGCGCGCCTAAACCTCATTAAAAAACCCGCGCCCGCATTATTATAGTTATTGAAAACCTCGCAAAAACTCGGCTATGGCATAGGCGCTTTTGGTTATGGAGCAACGAACCAAACGCTTGGGAGTTTTTTGATGTTTTTCGGAACTTCCGTCCTCGGCATTTCCGGCAGCCTTATGGGTATCGCGGTGGGAGTTTCAACGGTTTGGGACGCGGCGACAGACCCGATTGTCGGGCGAATGAGCGACAACACAAAAAGCAAGTTTTGGGGCAAGCGCCACGGCTTTATGTTCTTCGGCGCGGTTGCGATTGCGGTTATAAACCTCGCGATTTGGGCGATTCCAACCGCCTTACCCGAGTTCACGAAATTTTTAATCTTGCTCGTTTTGCTCCTTTTAATCGAAACGTTTAATACGGTCTATTCGACGCCCTACGGCGCGCTGGGCTTCGACATTTCGAGCGATTATAACGAGCGCACAAGCATCCAATCTTTTAAAACGGTTTTTAGTTTTTTAGCGCTCGCGGTTCCGAGCCTTTTAATGAGCGTCTTTTTAAGCCCGAGCCAATTCATAACGATAAGCGCCTCCGCCGACGGCTATAAGTATATGTCGGTGATAACTAGCGCGCTTTGCTTGCTTTGCGCGGTTCTTTGTATCTTAGGAACGCGCAAAATCCAAAACCAGGCCGCGAATTTAGCCCCCGAAATCCCGATCGAAAAACCAAATAAAAACAGTTTTTTTGAAATCTTACGCGATAAACAAATCCGAACGCTCATCGTCGGCTATGCGGTTGCGCTTTTCGCGGGCGCGTTCATAACGAGTTTGGGGCTTCATACTTTTACTTATACTTTTCATTTCTCGTCGCTGCAAATTCCGCTCATAATGCTCTCGCTAATCGGCGGAATAATTTTAGGGCAACCCATTTGGCTCAAACAAAGCGCAAAAAACGGAAAACAAGCCGCGCTCTCGAAAGGAATCATGACTTTACTCCTCGGCGCATTTATTTTTGCGTTTTTAGTCGCGCTTAGGTTCGCGTTCGCGGGTTCTAACGCGCTGCTCGCCCTCGTTTGCGCATCGCTTTTTATCTGCGGGGTTGGAACGGGCTGTTTATATAGCATGCCGATGAGCATCTTCGCGGACTTAATCGCAAAAAAGGAAACCGAGCAAGGTTTTAAATCGACGGCAACCTCGGCGGGGCTAATTACGTTTTGCACAAAAGTTTCCAACGCGTTTATTATGTTCCTAATCGGCGTCGCGCTCGACGTTATCGGCTTCGCGCACGGCGTAAAAACCCAAACCTTCGCGGTTCAAAACTCCCTCGGTTTCGTTTTGGTTTGCGGCGTAATTTTAAGTTGCGTTATCTCAAACTTCGTTTTTTCAAAAGCAAAACTCGGGGGCTCGCCGCCTAAAAACAAGCACGCCGCGACTAATTAAACCGTATTCAAACAACAGACCCTCACCCTCAGTTATTTCTTATATACGCTGAATTTTTCCCTTGACCGGTTTTCTTAATATAGCCTGACTTTACTAAATCTCTTAAAGTTTTTTCAATCATTGGTTGAGAAATGTCCGGTAAAAATTCTTGAATTTTTGATTTCGAAAGTTTGCCGAGATGATTAGCAAACAATTCTTTTATCCTTTCACCCTTGCCAAGTTTTTTCTCATCAAAGATAACAACTCTCTCTTCGAATTCACGATAGGCAGCAAGAATAATTTTTAGCATATATTTTATAAATGGCATAGGGTCGTTCTTATTATCTAGCCATTTATCTGAAGATTGCCGTAGGGATTCATAGTAACTACTCTTTGTCTTTTCAATCATTCTTTCTATTGAAATATATTTGCCAACTATAAATTCATTTTTATACAACAACATTAGTGTTAAAAGCCTGCTCATTCTGCCGTTTCCATCTGTAAATGGGTGGATACATAAAAAGTCTAATAAGAAAATTGGAATTAAAAGCAATGGCTCAATTAAATATGAGTTTAAAGCTTTTTCATATTCATCACAAATGTCCGCAACGGCGGCAGGTGTTAAAAACGCTTCTAATGGCTTAAAACGAATAAACTTATTTCCATTTTCGTCAATTTCTTGAATATAGTTATCAACCGATTTAAACTTTCCACCAATACTGCCTGCTGTATATTTAAATAAGTCTTTATGAAGTTGTAAGATGTAGTTTGGTTTTAATGGAATACCTTCAAAGTTTTCATGAATTGTATTTAAAACATCGCGATAGCCTATTATTTCTTCTTCATCTCTATTCTTTGGGGCAGTCTTTTCCTTAAACAATTCCTTTATTCGTTTCTCAGTTGTAATTATCCCTTCAATTTTATTTGAGGCTTCCGTGCTTTGGATTTTTGCAATTTCAACCAACTCCGCTAAGCTATCTTTTTTTTGCCCCATGAAAAAATTCTGCTTGCCTTTAAGCTCTTTGATTTCTGATATTAAAGATAAAGTTTCAGTGTCAATTGACAGCCGCTTTAAAAGTTCGTAGTTAAAAATTCTCATTATACTCCCCTTTTATTCTGCATAATAATACCGCAAAATTATGCAGAACGCAACAAAAATAGGCAGAACGCTAAACCATATTTAGCGAAACAACAACAACCGCTAATAAAACCAGCGCGATTTGAAAGATAATTAGCCATAACTTTGCGCGTTTTTGGCGTTTTATAAATTTCGATTCTTCTTCCGTAAAACTCGGCGTCGCAACAACGTCGCCGTCCTTATTGTTAATTATCTCGGAAAGATGTTCGCGCCGCATTTCGACAATAACCTTATCGAAATGAAAATATGATTGAATGGAGAAGAAAATCGAAACAATCGCGAGTAGCCCTAATAAAACCGCCGCAACCGTCATAACAACAGCGATTTTTAAGAGGACCCCGATAATTAAAGCGATACAAAGCAAAAAAACAAAGAGCAAAATAAATCCCTCGGTTTTATGCCGTTTATAATAATCTATCGCGTTGCTTATAATTCCCATAGCGAATTATTTTATAACGAGCGGAAGAATATAGCCAAGCAAAACGAAAATAAACGCAACAATCCAAGCAATTAAATACCAGCCGCGCCTTGCCCTCGCGTAAAAGAACGAATAGAAAAGCACAACCAAGGTCGCTAACGCATAGCCGATTGTTTGAATCGCCTCGATAACCGCCCCGCCACTCGTTTTAAAAATCCCCGTAATCAAAAGCACAACGCTTATGAGTATGATCGCCCAATAAGCAAGCGCATCGAAGAAGCTCGACCTTACTCTTATTGTTTTTTCTGCCATATTTTTTCTCCTTTTTTAATATATGTATGATTATGTTCTTCTTCCGCTGACTATGTCAAACGTTTTATCGAACTCCGCCGTCGTTTTTATCGCGATTTTTGTCGGTTCGTTAGTTATCGGGTGCAAGAACTCTAATTTAACGGCTTCGAGCATCTGTCCGCTTAAATTTTTTATGCTACTGTTCGGGTTGTATTCTGGGTCGCCGACTAGCGGATGCCCGATACTTTTAAGATGAACGCGAATTTGATGCGTCCGACCTGTTTCGAGATTAAACTCACAAAGCGTATGCCTCGCGAAAACCTCGATCGGCTTAATATGCGTAATCGCAACGCGCCCCGCCGTTTCGCTAACTTTAAAAAGCGTTCTATGCCTCTCGTCGCGAGTTATTTTTTTATTTATGGTTAGGTCGTTTTCGATTCTCCCCTCAACAATCCCTAAATAAGTCCGCTTAACCTCATGTTTCTCGAACATTTTCGAAAGCGCGCTTTGCGTTTTCGCGTTTTTTGCGATAACCATAAGCCCCGCGGTATTCTTATCGAGGCGATGAACAATCCCCGCGCGCTCGACCTCGCCGCTTTTGTATGAGTTAAGCGCTAAAAGCCCATTTAGTAGCGTGCCATTTTTGTTGCCGGCGCCGGTATGAACAACAAGCCCGCGCGGTTTGTTTATAATCATCAAATCCGCGTCCTCATAAACGATATCAATCGGCATCTCTTCAGGCTCGGCGGCTAGCGGCTCGCGTTTTATATCAATTTGAACTTCATCGTCGATATTTAACTCGTATCCGTTCTTAACGCGCGCCCCGTTAACCGTTATCGCACCGTTTTTTATGTGCTTCGCGATTTGGCTGCGGGTATGTTCGCCGCCGAAAAACTCGAATAAAAATAAATCTAACCGCCGGCCCTTATCATTTTGCTTTATCTTCATTCTTCGCCTCGCCCTCCGCCGCGCTTGGGGTGTCGCGTTGGGTTTTCGCCTCGCTCTCCGCCTCTTCGTCCAAAGTTTTATAATTTTTTAAAAACCAAACGAGTAAAAGAACCGCGCCAACCGTTATAAAAGCGTCCGCGAGGTTAAACGAGGTATTAAAAAACGGCGCGTTGATTAAGTCGAACGAGATAAAATCGCGAACGCCGCCGTAAACTGCCCTGTCGTATAGATTGCCAAAAACGCCGCCGCAAAACATCCCGAGCGAAATCGCTAAAAACTTATTATTATCACGCCTTCTAAAAAACCAAACAATAACGATAACTAAAACCGCAACCGCGAGCGCGCAAAAGAAAATCCGCGCGAAAACCCCCGCGCCCGAAAGAAATCCCCAACCCGCGCCCGTATTTATCGTTTTATAAACTGAAAATAAATTCGGGATAATTACGCCGTTCTCACCCAAAAAGACGAAAGTTTTACTTAAAACATCTAAAAGCGCAAACGCGCAAAACGAAATTACGAAAATAAGCATACGGCATTATAAACTAAACGCATTCGCCTTGTAAAACAAACTTTATGTCGTTTGAATAATCCCAGCGAGGTTAATCTTCCGTCAACTTCTTAAGCCTTGCGAGGAGTTCCTCGTCATCCGCCGCATTAACGCTCCCCGAGAAGGGTTGCGCGGTTTTTTGTTTATTTTCTTGTTCGATACTATCGAGAATATCGCTCTCTTCTTCCTCGCCAACCCGAACGCCCTCTATTTTTGTTTCCTTAACCTCAACGATTGGCGCGGAATCGCCATTATCTTTAAAAGCGTTGAGCGAGAATTTTTTATCTTGGTCGCCGTGTTTTTGCTGGGCTTCCAACCTCGCAAGATCCTCCATAGTCAGCCCGTGCTCACGCGCGTAGTTAAGCCTTTGGCGCTTCTCGGCAAGCATTTGCGCAAACGATTTCTTCTCTTCTTTGTCGCTTAAAGTTGTGTTGTCCTCGATGCGCGCCTCTTCGTTGGCTTTTTCGTGTTTAACTGAGGCTGCTATTTTTTTAGGTTTTTTAATAACCGCGCCGTTAATTTTAAGATAGTTCCGCTCTATCCTGCGCGCGTCGACTTCTGCGAGTTTTGTCGAAATCATCGGCCAAAAGAACCCTAAAACTCCGCCTAAAATAGCAAGAAGCCCTAAAACTAGAAATAAAACATACGGCGGATTTTTTATCGCCCCCGCGGGTCCCAAATTATCTATAACGAAAACGCCTATCGTATCGCTGTTATCCGCGTTATAAGCGCGAACTATATATTCGCCCTTTTCAAGTTCCTCTGGAAAACCTATAAAGACGCGCGCACCCGAACCAGAGTTATAACCCTCAATATCGAACCTATCGCTAACGTCAACTCCTAAAAGCGAAACGGAAAATTGCATATTCGACGCCGTTATTTCTTCGGCTGAACTATAATTCCCGAAACTTAAAGCGTCGCCCGTTTTTTGCGCTAAATTATACGCGCCCTCGCTCATATTAAGTACAACTTCAACCGAAGAAACGCCTTCGTTCTCATATAAATCGAACTTGGCTTCGCCGTCGATTTTTAAATTTATGTATTTAAGCGCGCCGACGTAAACGATATTATAATAAAAACTCTCGTCTCGCAATTCCTCTAACGGCTCGCCCATAAGCGGAACAACCCTAATCCCGTAATGCCCTGCCTCCGCGCTCTTTTCGAGCGCCCAATACGCAAACCTAGCGTTATCTAGGGGCGCAACAGAAAGAGTTTCGCTAGGCGCGCCTATCCACTCGCCATTCTTTAAAATAACTGCCTCGTATTTAAAACTCGGGTAATCGCGCCCATCGAAAACTATAATTCCGTTTTCGTATATGCCGTTCTCGTCCTCAGTTTTTTTAATATAAACGCCGCTTTCGATTTCCGTCCGTGTTAGCCCGTCGCCGGTTGAAATCCGTTCCGAAAACTCGCCGACGATAACGCTTTGCCCCGAAAACGACGGAAGGGCTTCCGCGCTGGCGGTTTTAACTTCGTTAGGTTGCGCAAAAAAACTCGCGATAAGCCCTAAAGCCGCAACCGCAAAAACGCTAAAAAACCCCCAACGTTTCATTTTCATTAGTATACGTAATTGTTATATATTTTCGCGCTTAAAGTCAAACAAAATTACATTCTCTCAACGGTATCTATCGCGAGAACATTAAGCGCCTCGGTTATCGCGGTTTTAGTTAGCGCGCAAACCGAAAGCCAATCGTTTTTAAGCGCCGCGTCTTTTTCGTTTTGAATGTTATGCGTCGCGTAGAATGCGCTGAAATTTTGGGCTAAAACGTAAACCGCGTCGCAAATATTATTTAGCGTTAGTGTTTCCGCTGCGTTTTGAATAGCCTCGCAAATACGCAAAACCGCGACAATTATCGCCCGAATTTCGTCATCGAGTTTTAAAATCTCGCCAAAACCCTTACTTTGTTCGATTGCGTTTTTCGCTAAAATCGAATTTATGCGCGCAACGGTATAAAGAAGGTAAGGCCCAGTTTTGCCCTCAAACGAAATGCATTTTTCTATGTCGAAAATGTAATCTTTCCTAACGTTGTTGGATAAATCCGCGAACTTTAACGCCGAGAGCCCGATTTTTTGTGCGGTTTCGCGGTCGCCAGCCTTTTCCAGCCTCTTTTCCGCCTCATCGGCAACGAGATTTATAATATCTTCGAGTTTAATCGTGTCGCCACTTCGCGTTTTAAACGGCTTGCCGTCCTTTCCGTTAATCGTTCCGTAAGGAATGTGAACAAGTTGCGTGCCCGCACTTACAAATCCCGCCTTTTTAACGCAACGGAAGACTTGGTTAAAATGTAAGTCTTGGCGCGCATCGACAACATAAACGAATTTATCCGGCTTAAATTCCTTATAACGCGCGAAAATCGTCGCGACGTCATTAGTCGCATAAAGCGCGCCGCCGTTGTGCTTTTTTAAAATAATCGGCGGCATAGGGTTTTTGTATTTCCCGTCCTCGCCTAAAATATGCTCGCCCTCGCCCGCAACGTCCATTATAACAGCGCCGTCGCTCGTTCGCGTTAAACCTTTGAGGCAAAGTTCCGCTAAAACGCGCGGAATAAAATCTTGCGCCGCACTCTCGCCACCCCAAATGTCGAACTCGCAATTTAAATTCTCGTAATTTCGTTTTATCGCAACTAAACTTATCTCGCGAATTTTTTTCCAAACCGAAAAATAAGTCGGCGTCTTGGATTGTAAAAGAACCGTTGCTTTTTCGGCGCGAGCATAAAATTCCTTATCGTCGTTCTTACGTTTCGAGGCGCGCGGATAGATTTCGTTTAAAAGCTCGAGCGTAATTTCTTTATAATATCGAACTTCATCGCCTAAAATTTCTAAAATTCCCTCGTCCTCGGCCTGCGTTATAATAAGCCCGAACTGCAAACCCCAATCGCCCAAGTAAACGTCGCTGATTGTGTCCGCTCCTAGTTCCCTATAAACGCGCTTAATCGCCTCGCCGATAATCGCGCTCCTTAAATGCCCGATATGAAGTTCTTTCGCGATATTCGCGCCGCCGTAATCAAAGAAGACTGTTTGCCCAAGTTGCGACCTAACTAACGGCAACTTGCCCGTCGAAAAAATTTCGTTCGCGAACGATAAAATCGCATCATTTTTTAGCGTTATGTTAACGAACCCCGCTCCAGAAGGCTCAAATTTCGCCAAGGTTGAACTTTTATTCATTTCGGCGCAAATCTCGACCGCGATAGAAGCCGGACTTTTGCCTATCCGTTTCGCGAGCGCGAACGGCGCATTGCATTGATAATCCGCCTGCGAACTTGCCGAAACCGCTGCTAATTCTTCATCGAAATTTAGCGTTTTAAAAACTTTTTTAAGTTCCTCTTCGAGTTGTTTTTTAATGAACATTTCCCTTCTCCAAATATTCTTCATACCCGCACATTCTATCGATAACCTTATCTTTCGTTATATAAATTATGCGCGTCGCAACCGTTGCCATAATCTCCTCGTCGCTCGTCGCGAAAAGCATAACGCCTTTATATTTTTTCATGCCCTCGTTAAGCGCGGTTATGCTTTCGAGGTCAAGATGGTTCGTAGGCTCGCTCATAATAAGTAGATTCCCTTGCGCGAGCATAGTTTTCGCGAGCATACATCTAACCTTTTCGCCGCCCGAAAGAACGCCAGCCTCTTTAAGCGCCTCTTCGCCCGAAAAAAGCATCCGCCCGAGCCAACTCCTAATAAACGTTTCGTTTGTATCTTTCGAAAAACCTTTAAGCCACTCAACAAGATTTAACTTAACGCCGTCAAAATATTTATCAAAGTTTTGCGGTAAATACGCCGTCTTAATTGTTTTCCCGATTTCAACTTCGCCCGACGTCGCTTCCGCCTCCGAGGCGATACAATCGAAAAGTTTGTCGACGATAAGGCTGTTGTCGCTTAAAAACGCAACCTTCTCGCCCTTATTTACGCGGAATGAAACGTTTTTAAAATATCCGTCGAGCGTCAAGTTCTTAACCGCAAGAACCTCGTTCCCGACCTCGCGTTCGATATCAAAGTTTATATAAGGATACTTTCGGCTCGACGGTTTTAAATCCTCGATTGTTAATTTTTCGAGTTCGCGCTTTCGGCTTGTCGCTTGGCGAGATTTTGAGGCATTCGCCGAGAACCGCGCGATAAATTCTTTAAGTTCGTCAGCCCTCGCCTCGGCTTTTTTGTTCGCTTCTTTTTGTTGCCTTAAAAGAAGTTGGCTCGTTTCATACCAAAAATCATAGTTCCCGACAAACATATTTATCGCGCCATAATCAACGTCGCAAATTCGCGTGCAAACCTTGTTTAAGAAGTACCTATTATGCGAAACGATTATGACGGTATTGCGGAAATCATATAAAAAGTCCTCAAGCCAATGAACAGCCTTTATATCGAGGTTGTTTGTCGGCTCGTCTAGGATTAAAATATCTGGGTTCCCGAAAAGCGCACTCGCGAGAAGAACTTTCACCTTTAATTTCGCGTCGAGTTCGCCAACCATCGCGTCTTGTTTATCCTCGGGTATCCCTAAACTCGTCAACATAATCCGCGCGTCGGCGTCGGCCTCCCAACCGCCCATTTCCGCGAACTCGCCTTCAAGTTCGGCTAATTTATTGCCCTGAGCCTCGGTAAAATCCGTTAAAAGATACATCGCCTCTTTTTCTTTCATTACGCGATAAAGTTTTTCGTGCCCCGAAATAACGGCCTCAACGCAAGAAAGCCCATCAAGCGCGTTTTGGTCTTGGCGCAAAATCGAGATACGCTTACCCCGATCAACAATAACCTCGCCCTTATTCGGCGGAATTTCGCCCGAAAGTATTTTTAAAAACGTGGACTTCCCCGCGCCGTTCGCGCCGATTATCCCATAACATTCCCCCGCCAAAAACTTAATATTGACGTCTTTAAAGAGGACCCGCTTGCCGTATTGCAGCGTTATATTGCTCGCACTAATCATAACTTAGATATTAACTTAAAAAATTCGTTTAATCAAGCGTAAAAGCGCCCAAATCTCAACCCACGAGCCTAAACTAAAATTATTGGGCGCGCGAAGGCTTTGATTTCTTATTTTTCTCGCAAAAATAAACTAAAAGTCCTGTTAAGATAGCCGCGCCGAGCGCAATCGCGTACCAAATCGGCGTGTTTGCGGTTCTATAAAGAAGGGTTATCGTTTCGAGTTCCTCTTTTGTCGCGGCTCTAAAAGTATATTGCCAATGCCCGTCTTCCGTTCTTAAAACTTCCGCGTTCCCGTATTCGCTCGCGCGCAACGGCATAGTTATCGAAACGGAATATCGCTCGTTTTCGGGATAACCTAATGCTTCGTTCTCTCTTATATAGGCTAAATCCTTAATCGTCCTTAAAACGGTTTGCTCCGTAAAGAAAACGGATTTCTTTGTCGTTATTTCTATCTCGCCTGCGCCGTCGATTTGCGCGCGGACGCCCTCTCCGCTGCAAGCCGTTAAAAGAAAAGTCGCAAAAACTAAAACAAAAACCGAAAAAAACTTCTTCATCCTCTATATATATACCACGCAAACTTGGGTCTTTACAAATTAAAAATTTGTTATATAATTATGCGTATGGGAAAACTAAAGAGCATTGAATTGAACAGCAACGGCGCGAAAGAATCGCCTTTTAAATTGTCGGTTTCGCCCGAGGTTAGGGCGCAAGCGGAATCCATCATGTTTCATATGCAAGTTGATTGTATGATAAAACATAGCGATTGGTTTAAGCCCTCCGCGGGCGGTTTTAGCGTTGAACTCGATAACATCCCAAAAGAAGAATTTAACGAGAGGCTAAAATGGTTGCATAAATATTATAGCGCATTTCTTAAAGTCGGCGAAACCAGAGCCGACGTCGTTAACCAAATTTATAAGAATATAACCAACGGTGTCAGCCCATCGGAAAACCCAATTTTTGTTGTTAAAATCGGCGGGATTGCAAGCGGAAAATCTTGGCTCGACGATAATATTATCCCTGATAAATACGACGGTATAGACTTCGCCTCGCTAGAAAAAGACTTAATGAAGTTCGCGAACCCTTTCCACGACGAAATTCACCGTATCTATTCGAAACATGCCACCCAAGTTGAGGACTTTATGCTCAATTTGCGCGGCGAAGTTTATAACGAGTGTTTCAAAAATAACTATAACTTACTCATCGAGATATCTTGCGGCTCGGCGAAATTCCTTAGCGATTGCGAAAACGCGCTAAAACATAACTATAAAATTAAAGGTGAATGCGTTGTTGCGCCGATTGAGGTTATGTATGCAAACAACATGAAACGTTATATAAGCGGACGCAAAAAAGACGCCGAAGCGAATTTCGAAACAAAAAACGCGCGTTGGGAATCCAAGGCGAACATAGAACGTTCGTTTGATAACATTGAGTCCCTCGTTCCACGTCTCACAGACTACGCCGATGCACTCACAGTCTACGGGGTTGATAAATCGCAACCTATAACAATCGATAAGGGCGATATTGGACACTTGAAGCATACGCTATCTAATAAACTACATGAAACGGCTTTCAGCACAGAAACTTTCGCCGACCTCGAATCGCGCCTAAAGCTCGCCAATGACAATAAAGACCTCGTCGCCCCAGAAATCAAACCCGAGTTTGATGAGATGCTTAAAAACTTAAACGCTTATCTCGAAAAAGTCTCGGTAATCGAAAACGAATCGGCTATGGCAATGTAAATCGATATAACAACAAAAACGACGGTAAAACCCGCCGTTTTTTGAAGAAGATAACTGTTTTAACCGATTAACCACTTATTTGCAGAAATTAAGCCCGCCAAATTTGAAAAGGTCTTTCCCGAAAACGATTGCGATGATTGCGATTGTGCAAAGGTCAACGCCGAAGAGCCCGCCCTTAAGAACAATCATAAGTAATATAATTATCCAAAGAACGTCGCAGCTCGATGAGCATTTTTTTTCGCAGCCTTCATTGCATTTATTGCGTCCAGTAAAACCGTTTAAGATTTCCTCAAAAACCATAATAAAAACTCCTTTATATGTATAGATTTCAAACAAAAGTCTCTTGCGCACGGGATTTTTGTTTGTCTATCTCAGTATATGGGAGTTTTTTTAGAGTGTGAGTTTTATTAAAGTTTATATGCGATAAAACGCTTTTGCGTTCGCGGTTGTTAACTCCGCAATTTCGTCGACGGTTAAATTAAGCGCGTCCGCCATAACGCGGGCAGGATATTTTATAAACTCGGGGGTGTTAACTTTTCCGCGAACTGGCTCGGGCGCAAGATACGGCGCATCGGTTTCGAGCAATAATCTATTTAATGGAACCGCGCGGATTGCATCTTTCATAATTTCGATATTCTTCTTATAAGTTATCGCCCCGCCGAACGCGAAATAGGCGTCGAGTTCGCCTAAAAGTTTCTTAACTTCTTCTGCGCCGAAACTCGTACAATGAATTAAAACGCCGTTTTTTAATTTAGATTTATTGCGTTTTAAAATCTCGAGCGTATCATCGAACGCATCTCGGGTATGGACAACAAGCGACTTTTTAAACTCATTCGCTAATTCTATCTGTTTTTCAAAAATCTTAATTTGGTCAAGGCGCGCTTGTTCTAACCCGAACGGCGCAACCTCAGCGATATGATAATAATCGAGCCCGCATTCCCCAACCGCAACGAGTTTCGGGTTATCTTTATTCGCAGTTAAAAACGCCCGAAGCGCGGCGTCGTCGTATTTATAGGTATTGAGCGGATGAACGCCAGCGGTCGCGAAAACGTTTTTGTGCTTTTCCGCGAAATTTAAAACAATATCGAGTTCGTCTAGCCCCGCTCCAATCTCAACATACCCCGAAAGCCCGAAATCAGCGAGGTTCTCGGCAAAAAAATCGGCGGTTGCCGATAATCTTGGGTCGGTCGTATGGCAATGGCTATCAAAGAATAAGTTTTTCATAACTTTAATTATGCCCCTGCGGAAATCTTAACGATTTCGTATCTAATCAGCCCAGCCGGAACTTTTAACGTCGCGATATCGCCAACTTTTTTCCCCATAAGCGCCTTGCCTTTTGGGCTTTCGTTAGAAATATAATCTTTTGTTGGGTCGCTTTCGAGAACGCCGGTTATAATAACCGTTTCCTTTTTATTGCGCGCGGATTTATTTATAAGCTCGACTTTCGTTCCTAAATTAACGGAATTCGTATCGCATTTTTGATAATTAAATAACTTAATATCGCCAAGCATCTCTTGTATTTTAATAATCTCGTTTTCGAGGTTATTTTGCGCCTCTTTCGCCGCCGCATACTCTGCGTTTTCGCTGAGGTCGCCAAACTCGCGCGCAGTCGAAATATCTTGCGCCGCTTTTCCGCGCGAAGCGATAAGTTCGGCAAGCCTTGCCTCAAGCCGCCTCTTGCTCTCTAATGTTGCCCAAACAATTCCCATATAACATTATTATACGATAAAACTCATTTTTAGTCAAACTAAATCTTAGGCGTATCTTTATTTTAATTTCTTAGAACGCTCTTTCTCTAACTCTTTTGTGCTTTTTGTTGGTGTTGGGAGTTCTTCTGGCATTGGATTGCCTGCTTCCGTCATAGCCTTGCGAACAATTTTCCCAACGCGATAGTGCGTTTCGTTCGCCTCGTTAGGACTAGCGATATTATTCCTCTTCATAACGTCTTCCGTTTGCGTTATGCGAAATAAGTTGGCGGCGAGTTCCAAACTGCCCATATAATCGAGTATGCTCTCTTTTTCGCCGTCAATGCCCTTGCGTTCCGCAATATCTTTCGCCGTTTCGCCTGCGTATAACCCTTTATATCCGTAATCTTGAAAGACTGCGTATTCTTTATTTGTAATTATGCCTGCGTTTTTGGCGGCCTCGGCAAGCAGCATATTCTTTTGTTTAATATCGCCACGAATAAAAAGCCGCTTACTATCTTCGTCAAGTTGCGCGAAGAGTTCGTTAAATTCTTGTTGCCTTGTTTTTACCGCGAAATAAGTTTGCCCAAGCGCAATCACCTCTTTCCTTGGGTCGCCGTTCATAACGATTAGATAACAAGCGTATCGCGTTAATTTATAATCTTTAATTTTACGTCGGGTGCCACTGCCTATGTCGACCATTTTGTTGACCTCAACAAAATGGTCGCTGACCTCATGCCCGCTTATTTGACACGCGATTTTTGCAGTGTTAAGAACTTTTTTAAAATTTCGCCATTCTTTATACTGCAAACATACTTGCAACTCCCTTGCATGCCAAAATTCGGTTCCATCGTCATCGTTCTGTTTAATCTCTTCAAAACTTTTGTATTTGATATTCATCAATAAATCATGACAATTCTTAAAAATCTTGTCAAACTAAATCTTCAATATCGTTATGAACGCCTCGCTTGGAACTTCAACGGAACCTAGCGTTCGCATCTTCTTTTTGCCTTCTTTTTGCTTTTCGAGGAGTTTCATTTTCCGCGTTATATCGCCGCCATAACATTTCGCGAGAACGTCCTTGCGCATCGCCTTAACCGTTTCGCGCGCGATAACAGTATTCCCGATGCAAGCTTGGATTGGGATTTCAAACATTTGGCGCGGGATAACCTCTTTAAGGCGCTCGGTTAGGTTCTTGCCCTTTTCGTATGCCCTATCTTTATGAACAATAATCGAAAGCGCGTCGCAAGTATCGCCATTTAACTTAACTTCGAGTTTAACGAGGTTCGAGCGGACATAGCCCGCGTCCTCGTAATCAAGGCTCGCGTAACCTCGGCTCGCTGACTTTAATAAATCGAAATAATCGTAAACAATCTCATTCAGCGGCATCTTAAAATTTAAAACAACCCGCGATTCACCGGTATATTGCATATCAACGAAAACACCGCGTTTATTTGTCGATAAATCCATAAGTGCGCCGATATATTCGGGCGGCGTGTAAACTTTTAAATCGACAATCGGCTCTTCTATATAATCTATCTCAACAACACTCGGCAAGTTCGACGGGTTCGAAATATCTAAAACATCGCCGCTGGTTTTATGAACCTTATAATTAACGCTCGGCGCGGTCGTTATGAGTTCTAACTTAAACTCGCGCTCTAAGCGTTCCGTTATGATTTCAAGGTGCAAAAGCCCTAAGAACCCAACGCGGAAACCGTAGCCTAACGCGTTGCTGGTTTCTTGCGAGAACTCTAAACTCGCGTCGTTTAGTTTAAGTTTTTCGAGCGCGTCTTTTAAGTCCATATAACGCGCGCCGTCAACAGGAAATATCCCCGAAAAAACAACAGGCTTTATCTCCTTATAACCGTCGAGCGCAACCGCGCAAGGCCTTTTCGCGTCGGTTATTGTATCCCCAACCTTAACTTCGCGAACGGTTTTAATCGACGCGCAAATATAACCGACGTCGCCCGCCGAGAGTTTCGCAACCGGCGATTGCTTCGGCGAAAAAATTCCAACCTCAACAACATCAAACGATTTTCCCGTTTGCATCATCTTAATTTTTGTTCCCGCCTCGATTTCGCCGTCAACAACGCGGATTAAACAAACCGCGCCTTTAAAATTATCATAATAACAATCGAAAATAAGGCATTTAAGAGGCGCGTCCTCGTCCCCACTCGGCGGCGGCAACAAGGCACAGATTTGTTCAAGAACTTCCTCAACGTTTTGTCCGCTTTTCGCCGAAATGCAAGGCGCTAGCGCGGATTCAATCCCGATAATTTCTTTAATTTCCGCCTTAACCTCTTCTGGGCGCGCGGCAGGCAAATCGATTTTGTTAATAACAGGCAAAACCTCGAGCCCGTTGTCAAGCGCTAAATATGCGTTCGCGAGCGTTTGTGCCTCAACCCCTTGCGCGGCGTCAACTATTAAAAGCGCGCCTTCGCAAGCCCTAAGCGAGCGCGAAACCTCATACGTAAAGTCAACGTGCCCCGGCGTGTCGATTAAGTTAAGCGTATATCGCTCGCCGTTGTAATCATAAAACATCCGCGTCGGCGTCAACTTTATCGTTATGCCCCGTTCGCGCTCGATGTCCATGCTGTCTAAAAGTTGCTCCGCCATATCGCGCTTCGCAACGGTCCCCGTTTTTTCCAAAAGCCTATCCGCAAGCGTCGACTTGCCGTGGTCAATATGCGCAACGATACAAAAGTTGCGTATATAATCTTGCCTACTCAAAATCCACCACCCGTTGTGGTTGCGCATAGGGGCGCACCACTATATATTGTGGTCGCCAAATTAGTACACCAATCGTACACCACTTTGTTTTATTTTTCGTACTGCTCACAAGAAACATTTTACAGCAAAATTTGAAAAAAACAACCATTACATCGCCTTTATTTGCCCCTCGAATCTTTAATTGACAATATGTAATGGCCCATTAAGTTTATTATTAACAATAATATCTTTCAATAAAGCAGGCTTCAAATCGATCGCCGCAATTTTTTCTACTGTCGCCCACCTTAATTCACATTCATGCGTTTCCCCGTTTATTTCTTCATTTCTTATTTCAGTTTCAAATGAAACATCGCCATTAGGTTTCGCCGTGTAGTAAAAAACTATTTCATGAAAACGCTCTTCGCCTTTATTATAAAAATGCTCATGGATACAAACGAGCCTTTCAATCGCAACATCAATGCCGACTTCTTCCTTGATTTCACGCAAAACAGCTTGCTCGCTCGTTTCGCCGATTTCTATATGACCCCCGACCATGTAATAATATTCACACCCAACGCCTACCGGCCTGAGTATTAAATATCTTCCATCCTTCTCAATAATCGCGCGCGTGCGACAATGGAAACTAGCATTTTCATTTTTTATTCGAATGTCCATATTAAATATGTATCAAGATTTACGCTCTAAATCAACGCTTTGAATGACCGTCGCCCTAAGCCAATCTACGATTTATTATTCGATATTGCATATAATTTCTTTTAATGCTAAAATGCAGGTAAGGAGGCAAAAATGCCAAAGACAACAGCAACTTCAAGTGAGCTTGATACAGCAAGGAATTATTTAATAAATAGCCAAGGTTATCAAAATTTTTCTAATGCTTTAGCAGATTGTAAAAGCAAAATTGAGCAGATTATTTCAGATGGAAGAACAAATGAAACCCAAAAGATAAAGTGCACAAGGCTCAAATATATTCTTGAACAAGTTGATTCTGTTATAAGACTGAATGGCAGCCCTTTTTTCATCACCGACAAAACTATTAGCGATTTGCATACCGCGCTTACTGCGGTCGCGAGTGGTTTGGCACAATTTATGTCGTATAATATGAGCGATGCCTATTGGAATTCGATCAGCACACAAGAACAATCAATATTGGACAAAACAGCAAATATAATGTCGCTTACTAATGCTCATCATACTCGTGGAAATTATTCCCAAATTTCAACAAGCCTAGATAGCGTAACCGCCGCCGCAAAAGGATATACCGATACCATTGCCGGATATAAAAATGAGATTGCTTCTTTGCAAAAACAAATTACCGAATCGAAAAACACACTTGAAAAATTACAGATAGATATTAAAGAAGATGCCGCAAATAGATTCGGCGAACAAATCTCTGAATTTAATAAAATTAGCAATGATTATCAAGCTGAGTTCAATTTTCAAAAAGAGCAAGCGAACGAGATACTCTCTACTCTGGGCTTAAATGCCGACACCAGCAATTACCAAAACGCCGCGAAAGAGTTTGATAAAAAGGCGAAGCGAGCATACATATGGACATATATCTGTTTCGGCGTTGTTGTAATTTTACCCATTACTTTTTATGTTTTCATGTTTTTAACCCAAGTTAGCTTGGAGCATTGGTGGCAATATCTTATTCCAATGGTCTCAACGATGCCGCTTTGGATCCTCGTCGCTTACTTATCAAGACAGGCCCACAAACAGTTTTATCTTGCGATGGCAAACAGGAAAACCGCCCTCGAATTGGCTACACTAAAACCATGGCTGAATTCTATTGATGACGACAATGCCGACGATGTTACAAGAAATGATATATTAAAATCATACGCACAGAAATTATTTATAGATTCAAAACTCTGGGTTGAACTGAAAGATGATAAAGGTGTTCGCAATCCAATCCAAATCACAGCTGAAATGGTTGCAGATGCCTTAACGATAATTATCAATAAACAAAAGAGTAAATAAATCACCTCATATTTGCCGCTCGGCGTATTTCGTTAGCAGAAAATCCAAGCCGCCGTCAACGGCAAAAATTATTACATAAGAATCGTATTGCATTTAACCGAATGCAATATTTTTTGCTGTAATTAACACGAATTATATGGGCGTTGACTGCGGTTGGCTTTCCTGCTTTTGTTTGTTTCGCCGAGAGGCAAATATGCAATAAAAGGAGGAAACGAAATGAACGAGGAATGGAGAAAGTATTACTTGCGTGAGTTTTCGTATCACGATGGCACGCACGACATTACTTTAAACATCGTTGATATCGATTTTGACCGCAAGGAAATTAAGGTTGCGATCACCGACGAAGGTAAGATAAGCGTTCTCGCGTTTGACTTGAAATCAGACGAGCAAGGGCGTTTATTTTTTGAATACGGCATTTGGCTAGACGAAATCGCCGTAAATGATTTTGAGAAAATCGAAAATTAAAAAAGGAGAAAATTTTATGAGAAAGAAACTTGATTGGTTTGATATTTTCAATTTGTGTATAACGAATAAAAATATATTGAGCCACGAAAACGGCGACGGATACGACGAATTATTAGACAAAGCCGAGGACGGCATTACACAAGCCGAACTTGCGTCTGGTCTTAAACGATACTCGGATTTGAGTGAGGCGGAATTATTTCGGATTGTCCGCCCGCTTTTTACGGAGGCAAAATAATGGGATATTGCAGCGATGTGCGAATTTTAATTCGCGAGAGCGACTTTAACGAGTTGCTCATAAAACAAAAAGACAATTCGTTTATAACTTGCCTTGACGTAAAAGAAACCCGAATTGGTAAAGACGATGACGGCAACGATGTTAAATATACCTATTTCGGCTGGAACTGCGTGAAATATTACAGCGCCGAAACCGAGGCGATCGACGATTTCGTCAAAGAACTCGACGAGTATCATTATGTTCGCATCGGCGAGTCTTGGGATGACGTCGACGAGTATTACAACCTCAACCAAACCGACGTTCGAGGCATACAAGTGTGCCGTCATTTTGAGGACATGGAGGGAACGAAATGAACCTAAATTTATCCGCAGTTAAGGCGGAAGAAATAATTATTAAGGATTATTTAGAAAATAATGCTAGCGAGGTTTTAGCCGAGAAAATCAACAACGGCGTAAAAATCGTTAAAGACGGCAAGACACTCATCAACAAGAAAACCCTCGCAACCTTTATGAGTTATGCTTGCGAGGAAGCGCGCAAACAAGCCGAGAAAGGCGCGCGGTTCGCTGTCGTTAGCGACGGCGACGTCTTTATGTGGGCTGTCCACTATTTTGAGGAGGACAGCATCGAAGGCTCTCTCTATAACGAGGACGGCAGCGAATACAAGCCGGTTGTGGCGACAAAACCAAAAGTCGAAACGCCAAAACCAAAAATTGAAGTACCGGCAGCACCTAAGACGATATCCATCTTTGATATGATGGAAGAAAGGAAAGTTGAGGACTTTAAACCCGTTGATGATGGGACAGAACCGCAACAAACTGCCGTGCCGCAATTCTTGTTTGACTTGTTCGGCGATGACTTAAAAGTTGAGGTGGATTAAATGAAACCGCGGCCAATACCTAAATATATTTTAAAACGATTGCATGAACTCGACATGAAAAACTGCCCCGATCAAAAGGGGCAACCACGGTTCTATGCCTATCTTGCGAAAATCCGTGGCGAACTCGTAAAAATAACAGTCGCGTGCAAAAGTTATTACAAGAAATGGTATTGCAAGCAAGTCGCAATCCACGGAACGCGCTCCGCATATTGCCTAGCGAAAGATATTGACTACAAGTATTGCGTTGCTGGGTATCGCGTCGGTTGGCACGAAGAAGGACTTTGTAAATACGAAACCTATTACGAAAAGGGCTGGTTAAAATACGACTTTAAGTATTTCAATATTCCGCATACGACAATCGTCAACAAGGAATTCCTTGCTACTTTTCCCGAAATCAAATACAGCGCGTGGCAATATTACGAGGGCGCTTGCATCATAAAATACTTGCGATTATGGGCAAAACATCCGCAAACCGAGTATTTGTTGAAATTTGGGCTACACAAAATCCACGACAGCATTACGATTTTGAAGTTAATCGCAAAAGACAAGCAGTTTTGTAAATTCTTGATCGCGAATAAAGACGCCATTATAATGAGCCATTATTATGTGCCCGTAATTATCGCGGGTTATAAAACTGAAAAAAGTTTGAATTACTTACAAAGTCGCGAGGAGTTCAAAAAGCGTTGCAAAAACGACCAAGGGCTTCAACGATTGGGGAAAATGTTCAATCGTGATTTGGAAAAGTTCTTTACCTATCTTGACGAGCAAAACACAAACGCGCGGAGTTATTTGGATTACTTGAATGCGTGCGAGTTTCTTGGCCTTAATATGAATTTGGCGAAACACCGCTTCCCGCACAACTTCCAGCGTTGGCACGATACGCGGATTGATGAGATGAACGCGCGAAAAGCGGAACTCGATGCCGAAAAGAAGGCGCAGCTATACGAACAATTTGGCATGGTCGCGAACAAGTATTTGCGGCTGCAAAAGAAAGGTTTATATGCAGTAATAATTGCGAAATCGCCCGCCGAGTTAATCCGCGAAGGCGCAGAGCTAAACCATTGCGTCGGGCGCGTGAATTATGACCAAAAAATGGCGCGAGAAGAAACGCTTATCTTCTTTATCCGTTCCTTAAGCGAGCCCGATACGCCGTTTGTGACTTTGGAGTATTCGCCGCAATCGCGAAAAGTTTTACAGTGCTACGGAGTTAAAGATACCCGCCCAGACGAGAGCGTTTTAACTTTCGTAAATAACGATTGGCTGCCATACGCCAACAAACAATTAAAAAGGAGAAAAATATCATGAACTATTTTAGAATAACCGCGCATTACCCCACGGAAAACACCACAATCATAATCGACAGCAACGGCAAGTTTGAGCATCTATGGCAATTCAGTTCCGCCCTGATGGCAAAAGGGTTTAACATCATCGAGGTGTCAAAAGGCGAAAACTTATCGAACCCCGAAATAAGAAAAGCCGAAATTAGCGACAAATACATATTGCGGAAAGTCTCCAAAAACTAATATCAGTTTGTTGCAGCCGCAAGAGTATGGTATGATCACGCATGGATAAATTAAAATTAGTTAAGCCGAGCGCCGAATACAAAGACGATATCGAAGATTTCAAAGCCAACATGGGCGGCTTCGTGCATGGCGTTGCGAGGCTGAACGAAATGTCTGTCGATGAGTGGCTTGAATTTCTCAAAACGACGCCCGAAGGTTGGGTTCCAGCAACACAATTTATGACAATTCGCGAGCGCGACGGCAAGATTATCAGCATGATAAACTTGCGCCACGAGTTAAACGCAGACTTGCTTCATCACGGCGGGCATATCGGCTATATGGTTCGCCCCGATGAGCGGCGCAAGGGCTACAACAAAGAACAAGTTCGGTTATGCTTGATTAAAGCCAAAGAAATGGGCATCGGAAAGTTGCTTATAACTTGTTTCAAATGGAACGAAGGTTCGCGCAAAACCATTCTCGCGAGCGGTGGTGTCTTTGAAAACGAAGTCGAAAAAGACGGCGAGATTTTCGAGCGCTATTGGATTGATTTAACTAATTCCGAGGGCGATTGTGGCAAGCATATTAAATAAACTCAACTGGACTTACTTTAATAAATCCAAAGGCTCTCTTAAAATTACCGACTTAAAGAATTGCTCTTGAAAGTTTGTCAATTTTTTAATCTCTTCGTCAGTGAAATTCTCTCCGTTTGTAACTATTAATTTATCATCATTGTCATCCAAGCGATGAATCATTGCGACAGTTTGCCCTTCGTACATTTTCAACGGCTCATCTATGCCTAAAACATATGCATCTAATCCGCCACCATCCGCCGCTTTTGTATCTGGGACATATCCATAGTTTACTGGATAAACAAAACCGAACTTGGGATGTTTAGAGCCCAACGGCCTATCAATAACAACTGGGACAGTTTTACCAATAAACTGACTGCTGTCGTGTTCATCTTTTATTTCTTTCATAACATACTCCTTATATCGTCAAATTGTGAAATAACTGCATCTTCAATCAATATCTCGCCTTTATGCCCCTCATTGGCTGTTGCAAAACTTTTTCCTAAATAACTCAGTTCATCATATTCAATGCCGTTGAATTTTCCTTTGCCATCTGGTCGCCAGACATAATCGCTACCACCAGTTAAAAATAGCCCAAGTGATTCTGCCTTCCTTTTAATTTGTTCGCTATCTTTTTGACTTTGTGCATAGTGCATATATTCCGCACCATCAAAGTCTTTTGGGTCTAATAAATCCAAGTTCTTCGATTTTAGCGGATGCGCTAAAACTCTTGCACTGCCACTATAATTTAGACGAGGATTAAACCCATACAAAATTGTGTGCTTACCATTTTCCCGCAACTCCATCCCCGGGATAATCTTGCCCGAATAATGTTTTTCTAACTCGTCTTTACGTGCCATCTCGTATAAAACCCCACCAACACGAAAAATATGAAAATCGTTTCGTGTCAACATACAAATAGATTTTAACTTTTCTTGTTCCGCTCTTTGTAAAATCCGAACAACGTGTTCCTGCGTTTCATTACCATCTAAGTGGATATGTAAATCAGATTTTTGCATCCAGCAACTCCTTAACTGCAGAAATAATAATATCAGGCTTTAATAAAATCTCTTTTTCTTCCTTTTTCCATTCATTATCAACTTTCGATCTTAACCATGCAGTTTTCACTCCCAAGATTTTCACCGCAACTAAATCTTCAATAAATTCGTCGCTGACAAAAAGTATTTTTGAATAATCTTCCTCTGGGATATCCTCAAACGCCGTTAAGTATACCTTTAAGTTAGGTTTTCGCTCTTTAATTGTTTCGGATACTATTACCTTATCAAAATATTTTGCGAGGTCATCTCTTTCTAGTATGTAGTCAACATTATTTTGTGAATTATTACTAATAATCCCTAAATAATATCCTTTTTCTTTTAGTGTCTTTATTGTTTCGATCGTGTCATCATCGATTATGTGTGACTCAAGAAGGATTTTGTCTATCTTCTCTAGATCTTCTTTTGAAATTTCTAGCAATCGAGACAAGTCATTATACACTTGCTCTTCGTTAATTTTGCCTAGCGATAGCAGCAACTGGTAATTCTTCCAATACTTAAATACATTCTTCCAACTTAGATTATACTTATCCAAAATTTCTTTAATCTCGGAATCGGTGTTCTTAAACGAACCTGCCAAGGTATAACCCCAATCGAAAAAAATGTATTTAATTTTATCCATTTTATAACTCCTTTACCATATCTACTATACCATTTATACTTCCGCGCGCGTCATAAGTTTTTGCGTTCTTTACTAAATCATGGACAAAATCCATGCGCATACGTGCGAGTTTCTTATCATCAAAAGATGGAAACGGGTCGCCCGTGCTTATAACAACATTTCTTCCCGCACGGATATAATCCGACATAGCCTTCATGTTCGCAAGTGTGGCGACATCAGCAGGCAATTCAGAGATTTGCGTTTGTTTATCATCAACTGGATATGTTTGGACATACATAATTTTATCTACTTCTGCTTGCTGTGTGGTTTGTATGCCTAAATCTTCGAACTCTGGATTTATGTATATTTTGTTTTGCCAAGGTTGTGCCATTTTCTCAGGATCGACTTTAGATACCAATTGAGGAAAGTATTCGTGCAATACGCCCAGCCGAACATGAGTTTGCATTGTGCCTGCAAAGACCTTGCATTTGCCCTCTTCTTTGCCAATAACAACTCGGTCATTTGCTACAAATTTATATCCATCCTTCATACAGAATTGCAGAGCAAGTGTCGTTTTACCCGAGCCGGGTTCGCCCGAAAGAACGATCGCTTTTCCGTCTTTTTCAACAACCGCAGAATGTATAAAGTATTTATTTTGTTTATTAAGTTCTTTCGCAAACATCGAGAGCGCCAAATAAATTAAATCTGGCACATACAATTTGTTTTCAGGACAACTTATGGTTGCCTGATTTTTAATCGGATTTATTTCTGCGCGCAACAGTTCGCTGTCGATATACTCCAAAAATGGCTTAGCTCTATCAAATATTTCTTCCGCCACTTTTTCAGTCTTAATATCTGGAATTGTTTCAGGGACTTGCTCTTTGTCCGTAAGGAAGTAGTTCGCCATATTTTGCGAGTTTGTACGGAACATTATTTCTGCTCCGCTACAAGTCATACGAATGTTTTCCATTATGTTTTTCATTATAACACTTTATCTCCTTTAATGTAAATAGATTGAACACAATCATTTTGCAATGTCAAGAAACTTGCATCACTTCCAACTTTTAGTTCTTGCCCACTCGTTATCGCTGCAAGCAATTGCTCGTTAGTAATTTGTGGAAAATCGTTTTTAACGATTTTTGCCTGCTCGATTAAATCCGCCGTTTTGCCCGACGCCAACCCGTCGCTAGAAATCGTCCAAGAAATTCCCGCGCTGTTCATTTGCAAAGGATTTGCATATCGTGTATTCAAAGTGCGATTGGATATAGGACAAATAGTAATCTTTGATTTTTTTTCGGCTATGATGCCAAAATCTTCTTCTTTAAGATGACCGCAGTGAACTAAAGTTGTTTTTTTGCCCAATAAATTGAACCTTTTTAACAAATCCATTGAACTTGCCCCATCCCATTTTTGTTGCACCAACTTCTCGCTTTCTGCATCTTCAGCAATGTGTGCCGCAAGAAAGCAGTCATACTTATCCAGTATAGCTTGCACAAATTTGATTGATTCTTTGTTATTTGTATAAAAGGAGTGTAAAAACACTCCTGGTTCTATATTGTTATCAAGGCAAAATTTATAAAAAGCATCAAACCCTTGCATCCCTATACTTGTAAGGTTTCCTAGCCTATCATTTTGCATCACTTGATAGCCACATTGTGCAGATATAGGGAACTCCATTATCGCTTGATGCGCCCCTAGTGTGTTGATTTTTGTTATGCCATTATTGACACAAGATTGTAATGTTTGTCTTATAATCTGCGCTCTATCATATGTTGGCTTTGAATGCTCTTTTTCACTATACTTTATATAATCCAACAAATTCATATTATGTGGCAATACGAAACCTTCACCAAGATGAATGTGCTGATTATTTAGCGTTGGAATAATTACCTGTTCGCTCGGTTCATTATCATCCCTTGAAAGACCGGTAATAATTCCATCAGAGAACTCCATTGAACCTTTAAATCCGTTTTTAACAAAATTACCCTTTATGCACTGTTTCTTCATCACTCACTTCCTTTGCCTTAAAGAACAATGTTGGCAAATAACCATCGTGAACGGATACTCGACTCAATTTCTCAACGTGAAATTTTTCGGTAGGAATCTCATCATTGTTGCGTGTTGGGCAATATGGATCACGCTCTGCAAAAGTATCGTACCACAACATTCTTCGATCATAAACCCCACCCTTACATACTTCCTCAATCTTACAGCCCTCACAAGCTTTTGGCGTTTCTACTTCTGCGAACTGCGGAAAGTATAATTTAGCCAAATCTGCCGTTTTAATGTTTGCTTCATTCCTATATTTAGCATCAATGAGATAAGTCGAAGGGCATATTGTGCCATCTGGCAAAATGCGAATGCTTTCTGTCCCCGTATTATCACGAATGTTTACTTGATCAGTAAAAACATTGCCCAATAATGTATCGCTTAGAGATACAATTTCTTGCTCATCGTTTGCATATTGTAAGGTGTCTTTTAATCCATTATAGGATAAGATGAATCGGTCGTTCTTTTTGTCTTTACTTACTGGCCGATAGATATTCATCCTTAAGTAGGCATCATATTTCTTTACAAGCTCAAACAACCCCGCCAGATTTTCTTTTGTGCAGGTATCATCACTTCCTACAAAAACAACTGTACACAATTTGCCCATTTCTTTACTCATTTGTAATGTTTTGTTAGCCCACTCAAATGCTTGTGAATGTCCTCTCTGCTTGTTGTGTTTATCCTTGTCGTTATAATCGATAGAAACATCAATCTCATCAATGCTTTCTTCATAGATTTTTTTGAATAGCGGATTTTGTTCGGCCTTAACTCCAACATATCCATTTGATGTTAAAGATTGTTTAATTTCTGGATAGTGCTGTCTTACGTATTGCACGAAATAGAAGAAGTCATCCATAATGGCATTCTCTCCTGTTCCATAATTTATCGAGTCAATATGCTGATGATTCCTATCAACAAAACTTTTCCAATCTTTTATCCCAACATCCGATAATTCTTCTCTCGCTTGTTTAGAATAACAAAAATCGCAGTGCATATTGCACGCCTTTGTTAACCCCCAACCAATGCTAACTTTCTCCATTCCTTCTCCTTATGATTTATATTCGGTGCTAACTTTATCACATATAGAATTTACGACGTAAATACCCATGCGTTCAATATCCGCTTTTGTAAATTCCTGCTTGCCTTCCAAAACTGTTAAACATAACGGCCAGCTGTCTTTAAAAATGTTTTTCAAACTTCCAAAAGCATTTTCTATTTTACTCTCTTGTGGCATGGTAATTGTTTCCGCCATCACACACCCTCCCTTTTTGTGAATTATTTTAATATAAATAATGGTGTCGCAGATATGCCCTATTTGTTCCATTAGTGGGGAATTTTGTTTGTAAGTATTGCTTTATTGATTAACCTTGTGATACAATAAGTTATGTTAAGAACAAGCAATACAAACTGGAATTTATACAAATCATTTTTAGTCGCCTATGAAACAAAAAATTTAACAACGGCCAGCGAGATTTTGAATCTAACGCGTTCTGCTATTGGGCATAATATTCGTGAGTTAGGACGGCAACTCGATACAAAATTATTTACACCGACACCTTCTAAACGTGGTGTAGAACCGACCAGTAGCGCGATAACGCTTTACCCACTTGTTAAGGAATGCTTTGATAAACTCGAAGTGGCTGAAAGAAGCGTCCAGTCGTTTGATAAGGAAACACCCGCACTTATACGCCTAGCAGTTGCCACTTCACTTGCGAGTCATCAGTTAGCTCCGTATATTTCAAAATTCTGCAAAGAATATCCTTTGGTCAAATTAGAATTTCTGCGCAAAGAGGCCGTTGATTTGCTGAATCAAAAGAAAATCGATATTGCTATAACATCAAAGCGTCAATTGCAAAATCGTAGCTTTACTGTAATCGATCTTTTTGATGACAAACTAGCTCTGATTGCCTCCAGAAACATTATTAACCACACAGAAAATAAAGCCTTCACATTGGATGAAATAAAAAAATATCCCATCATAGATCGGTATGAGGAAAACGTAAACAATATTAAAATATTTAACATTGAGGTTTCGCCAAATTATTTTGCTGCGACGTCAGAACAAATTTATTCTATGGTTAGAAGTGGCGTCGGCATAGGCTTTTATTGGGATAAGGCAATAAATGGCGAACGATTAGAAAAAGACAGTATCGTCAAATTGAATGTGAAAAATTTCAACATAACTGAAACCGTTTCATGTGCATACAATAAATCCGCCCTAACCAATGCCGCAAAAGAATTTATAACGGGGCTGGTTCAATACTGCAAACAATTTAGTTAAATTTCTCGTATGCTTTCCTGGGATGTTAGAACTGGACCTACCCTATATAAGTGGACATTGAAACATGAAGTGGGAGTATGTTATCATGAAACACATAAAAGGAGAAAAAATATGAACAACAAAAGCAAAAGATATGACGACGAATTTAAGAAAAATATCGTCGCATTAGCCCAAAACGGCAAAACCTACAACCAGTTATCCCGAGATTACGGAGTTTCGCATTCC